>CAZBCB010000338.1:0-3912 GCA_964489905.1 uncultured Bacteroidales bacterium | reverse complement strand
GTCATAGGTGATAGGATAATATTCTTCCAGTTGTTTAATTCTCGGTAAATTTCCCGGGCCGTACCAGCTTACAGAAAACTGCTTCTGCATTAAAGAGGCTGCCGTAAAAATACCGAAAATACTTTTACGCGGATTACTTGTGCATTTTATATTGCCGGTGAGCTGCGCAGGAATAGGGTCGAATATCTTGGTATAGGCAGTCAGCTGATTTTTAAGGTTGCGGTAATATTCATATGTCTCATCATCAATGCAATAAGCGTTAATATCAACCAGATAATATGATGCTCTTGATGTATCATGTATAATGGTGGTTATCATACCATTAATCATCTGGAATTCTTCATTTATGATATACAATCCCTGGGGATATGTTTTAAAAGTATCAGCGTAAGTATAAGTTTCTGATTTTATTACAAAACCAAGGGGAATTTTTTGCAGTAAAGCTTTATCTCCACTTGTGGCTATGATATTGGGATCAGGGTCTCGTGCCCTGATGCTCCAGCAGTAGTGAATTGTATTTTTTGTGAAAAGTGGTTCAGGAGTACTGGGTGAAGGATAAAAAACCGAATCATAGCTTGTCGTGCTTGTGGTAATAATTCTCAGATCAACCTTAAGGTATTTTGAAGCATTTTGATTATCAATATCGCAGCTTAACTTTAAACCCTGCTGGGTTATCAGTCTCTGATAATCGGCTACCGATGCATCCAGTACCGTTCTTTCGGCATTTTCTGCAAAGAGTTCTTTAACATCAGGCTTGGCAGCAAGTAACATCGGGGACGACTCATATATCTCTCCTTGCTGTGTCTGAATATAGAGCGAATATGTATTTCCAACCTGTCCGGTAAATTCATCGGCATTTGTAGCATAAGTACCGGGTTTGTTTGTTAATTCATGCAAAAGAAAATCACCGGCTTCGGTTCTGATAATCACTGTCGCATTCTTTTCAGGTTGCGTTTTGTATTTGCGCAGGTCAAGATTATTACTGTATGCCAGTGCTTTGTTAATTGTGATAAAATATGGACCGGGGTTATCGGTAATCATGCCCTCAACAACCAGATATTCTTCATCCAGTTCGGACTGATAATCATTATATAACTCTTTACATGAGCAAAGTATTATAGCAACAACCGGGAATAATATTCTTATATTCATATCAGAAGATAAAATTATATGTTAATGTAGCCAGCGGGCGTCCGATAATATAGAGCTTATATAGCCCAAAACTTCTGTAATTGTTTTCTTTAGAAGGGACTTCACTTTTAAAGAATACGGAATAGGTGTTTTTACGCGCATAAATATTCAGAACTGAAAATGTCCAGCTTCCTTTCCATTTCTTTTTAATTCTTAGGCTTTCATCGAGGCTGATTGACAGGTCGAGTCGGTGATAATCGGGAAGACGCTCGCTGTTTCTGTCGCGGTATGATACTTTCCAGGAGTTTTCAGTGTAATAAATGGCTTCGGGTAATGTAACTGCCCGACCCGTGCTGTATGTAAAATTGGCAGACATACGTAGTCTGCGGTTATAATGATAGGTAAGCATTAAGCTGAGGTCGTGAGGTTTATCAAAACTTGAAGGATAAATTTTATTGTCATTTATGATTTCCTCAGTAAAAAGTCCGTTTGTTTTTCTGTAAGACCTTGAATAAGTGTAGGAAATCCATCCGTCTATGTTACCCTGATTCTTTTTTACCAGAAACTCAATCCCATAGTTTTTACCGGTAGCATTTAACAATTCAGTTTCAATATGCGGATTCATCATGAGTTTAGCCCCGTTTTTATATTCGGTAAGGTTTTTGAGATGCCTGTAATATAATTCTACTGACGTTTCAAAAGTATTTTGTTTGAAATTTTTATAAAAGCCCAACGCTACGGCATTGCTGCTAACGGGTTTAATATATTTGCCCGATATTTGCCAGATATCATCAGGACTTTGCACAGCGCTTGCCGATATTAAAGAAATATACTGGGCATTTCGGCTATAACTGATTTTAGCTGATGTACTGCTGTTGAACTGATATTTGACTGACAATCTGGGTTCAGGACTATGGTAAAATTTAATTATTTCATTTTTTCCATAAGAAGTTGTTTCAAGCATGGTGGCGTTTGAAAGTGGTAATCCGGGCTGATAATTATATATAACAGACGGACCTGTATTGAAAAAGGCTGAATAACGAAGCCCGATATATATACTGATAAAAGTATTGACTGTAATGTTATCACTTAAATATACCGCTGTTTCTGTGCCGTTATTTTCGCCCAGCGAATAGAAATGGGCTGATGACAGGGTATCATAGGGTCTTTGTTCCCCCGGATTGATTTTATATTTAATGGCCGTAAATCCGGCTTTCAGTGAGTGATGCTGATTAATATTATAAACTGCATCGCCTCGCAGGGCTAATGAACTTACTGCATGTTCGTGTATATAACTTGTATCGGGTCTTTCGATATCTTCTTTTATAATTTTGTTTTCACTATAAGTTATGGCTAAGGAATAATTGGCAACCGTACTTCCTGAATAGTTCCATTTAAATTCGCCGGCATTATTAATATTGGTGTAATGAAGCTGGTTACTGTAATTAAAATAGTCATAACTATTGTAATACATGGCGAATAAACGTTGCTTTTTTGATAATGCTGCATTTATGTTTGCATATATGTCATAAAATCTGGCATTGCTGTTAGCCAGATCAGCATCGGGAATTCTGTTCAGAAGCCAGTCGGAATAGCTCGATCTTCCTGCCACAAGAAATGAAATTTTATTTTTTATTATTGGGCCTTCAACAGCCAGACGGCTGCTAAACAATCCTAAACCTCCATTGGCACGGTATTGCTTGTCGTTGCCATGCTTTGATTGGATGTCGATCACTGATGAGGCTCTTTCGCCATATTCAGCGGGTATAAAACCTTTGTACAGGTTGACATTACTTACAATATCGGGACTAACCGATGAAATCAACCCGAAAACATGTGAAGTATTGTAAAGTGGGGTTTCATCCATTAAAAACAGATTCTGATCGTTACCACCACCTCTCACACTGATGCCTGTCCCGAATTCACCGGTTGACTTAATACCTGGCATCATGGAAAAGCTCCTGACTAAGTCTTTTTCACCTGTGAGTAAAGGAAGCTGTTTTATTAGTTTCCGGTCAATTTCAATAAGACTCATCTGTTCTCCCGATACATTTCTGTCAGCACGCCGGGCATAAACGGCAACTTCTTCCAGTTTTATGGATTTTTCAAACATTTCTACCGAAAAATCTCCCGAGCTTAGCACTTTTACAGGAACATTATAATCTTCATAGCCAATGCAGGAAATGAAAAAAATGTAATTGCCCGGTTTTAATAATAACTCAAACATGCCTTTTTCATCAGAGGCCACGCCTAAATCCATGTTTTTGACTACTATAATAGCCCCGGGCAATGGCTTGTTGGTTTTTCCATCCAGAACAAGTCCGTTTACCACAGCTGATTTATTTTTGCGGTAATTTGACAGATTACCGATAACCATGCTGCTGCCTGATGTACTTAGCAATGTATCATGTTTTTCAGTGATACTGCGAATTATTGCTGCAGGTAATAATATATAGCTGTCTGACTGTAATTTACTGAATGTTATTTCGGTATCTTCAAGAAGTACTTCCAGCGCTTTATCAATAGACTGCATACTGGTGGCACGGCTGTTTAAATTAACCTTTTCTATCAGGATATCATCAAAAAATATTTTTACCGCGAATTTCTCTTCAAGTGTTTTTATTAACTGCAAGTTTTCATTTGCATGGTTTTTTCCTGAGGTTTCTGGCTGCGAAAAAGCAGCTGATGAAAAGAAAAAAAATAAAAGTAATGAAAAAAACTTTATCTGATAATGCTTCATTGAAATAGACATAAAAAGGGATTATAATTCCTAACCAAATC
>CAZBCB010000337.1:0-3913 GCA_964489905.1 uncultured Bacteroidales bacterium | reverse complement strand
AAGCTATAATTTTTAAAGGGTAATATTTGAAAATAATATTTTTGTTTTTTCTGGTATATGGTTAAGAAAGAATTTATCTTTGTATTAATGAATAATAAACCGGGATTCATCAATAGAAAAACAATAAATATTATAACATGTTGTTTCTATTGACTATCCCGACAAACAAAATTTTTCATTCCGGAATACCGGAATGATTAGATTTTGTGAGTCGATTCTTCAATTGATTTTTTCAATTGACGAATTTGGGATAAATAAAACAGAAAGGCATCATACAACCTTTTAGCTTCATGCGTACCAGGCAATTATGATTAACCGGAAACGGATACGGTATATAAAAGAAGGGAATATCCCTAAAGGACCTGTTGTTTACTGGATGAGCCGGGATCAGCGGGTAAATGATAACTGGGCACTGGTGTATGCTATTGAATTGGCTCAGGATAACGATGAAGAATGTATGGTAATTTTTACGCTGGTTAACGACTTTCTTGGAGCCACACTGCGTCAATACGAATTTATGATCAGAGGTTTGCAAAAGATTGAAAACCGGTTGTCGCACCTCAATATTCCGTTTATAGTCCTTATTGGAGACCCTGTATTAACTGTTCCTGCTTTTGTCAATGCAAATAAAGTCAGTTGCATGGTTACTGATTTTGACCCGCTGAAAATAAAAAGAAAGTGGAAGGAAGAAATAGGCAAAAGAATTTCCATTCCGGTGCATGAAGTTGATGCCCACAATATTGTACCTTGCTGGCTGGCATCAGACAAAGAAGAATATGCTGCATATACTTTCAGGCCTAAAATACACAAACTTTTGTCAGAGTTTCTGGATGAATTTCCGCCTCTGACCCCTATGCCAGGCAAACGCCATACAGATGGAAATAACTGGGATGCCATTATTTCATCTCTTCATATTAGTCGATCTGTTAAGCCGGTTGAATGGATGAAACCCGGCGAAAATGCAGCAAAAATAACACTTGAAAACTTCCTGTCAGAAAAGCTTATCAATTATTCATCATTACGGAACAACCCGTTGATGAACACCACTTCAGGCCTTTCAGCATATCTTCATTTTGGTCATATCGCTGCTCAGCGTATTGCATTAGAGATTCTTAAAAATTATACCCGGGATATTAACACCGATGCATTTCTTGAAGAACTTATCGTCAGACGTGAATTGTCAGATAATTTTTGCTATTACAACAGCAACTACGATTCAATAAACGGTTTAAAACCATGGGCTAAAGAAACCCTTGAAAAACACAGATATGATAAACGTAAATATGTATATACAACTGACCAGTTTGAAAAAGCACAGACCCATGATGAATTATGGAATGCAGCACAGCTTGAAATGGTAAAAACAGGCCGTATGCATGGTTATATGCGAATGTACTGGGCCAAAAAGATACTTGAGTGGTCGACTTCACCTGAAGAGGCATTGAATACTGCCATCTATCTGAATGACAAATATGAACTCGACGGCCGTGATCCCAACGGGTATACAGGTTGCATGTGGTCTATCGGCGGCATTCATGACAGGCCATGGTCTGAAAGGGAAATTTTTGGCAAAATAAGATTTATGAACAGGAAAGGTTGTGAAAGGAAATTCGATGTTGATAAATATATCAAAACTGTTAATCAAATACCATAATAATGCGTTTCCAGTAATATAAGTTCTTTATTATTTTTAAATAATAAATTCTTTGCATAATGAAAACTATGGAAAACGCTTTTATTGTGGTTCTGGAACCCAATTATGTCTATCAACGCGTTATTGTGCAATACCTCCAGATAGCAGGGTTTAACCGTGTCCTTACCTTTTCTGACCCCAACAAAATGTTACCCGCCCTGAAATTTAAGCCTGATGTTATTATTTCTGAATATTCGTTCGGCCAAAACGCATTATCGGGAAAGGAAATATTAACAAAAGTCAGGGAGGAAAGCCCGAATACAAATGTATATTTCCATACAATGCACAATAATGTTGCTTCAGCTGTCTATTCCATTAAAGCTGGTGCCACTGACTACATAGTAAAAACCAGCACTTCTCTCGATGAGCTTGTTAGAAAAATAATTGTGCTTTTAAAGCACAACAGTAATGCAACAATTAATACAAGAGTACTAAAAAAGCTTGTAAGTTACATCTGATTTTATTTTTAATCCGAAACTTGTCAATTGATTTTCTCAATTGACGAATTTGAGTTCAATTTCCCACTTGCCGTTTTTAATTCAGTAATTCGTTTTTTCCCTGCTTGTGTTACATATCAGTTGCAATTGATATGGAGTCAGGTTACAAAACCTCCTCATGAACTCTTTATTGAACCGTTAAAGGTTATGAACATTATCAGTAATTTATTACATAATCTGACGTCTGGTGTGCATGCAATGAAGCGGATTGTAGAGTTGTATCTGTACCCCCTGATAAACTATGATGTAGGCCAAACTGCCTGATAATTCATTGCTACCGCTTTGTTTTAATTACCTTGCCATGTGGCGTTTATAATTCCGTTTTATTTCCCTTAACGTCAATAATATACTCTTTTTTATTGTCAATCAATAATGCCGAACTGTTCACGTAATGATCAACGTCGAGCCTAATAACTTTTCCATGGAAATCCTCTGAAATTCTTTCAACTGGTGTATGTCCTGCAATTATTGTATTGCAAGCAAAGTAATTTAAAATGCTATCAAGCTCCATTTCCGATATTTTATCATAATCCTCTGAAGATTCAACTAAACCTCTATACCACAATATTCCCAGTTCGGTTAGCAAAAACATAGACTCCTCTGTTTTAAAATCTTGTGTAGCAATGTCTCTTCTTACCTCGGAATTAATTTTATGCAAAGATAATTCATGGTCTAAAATCCCGGGACTTAACCCTCCGTGGACGAATATAATGTCTCCGCATTTAAGCATTGAATTTTTCTCCTTAAGCCATTTGCCTAAAACAGTTTTCTGATTAAATAATTGATTAATCCCTTTACCCATAGTTTCATGATTTCGATGATATTTCGTCGAGCAGTAAACATCGTAACCCAATAAGACTATTTGCTCATGGTTTCCAAGCAAGTAATGAACTTTTCCACCATATTTTTTTGCCTCCTGCTCTAAATGATAAGTAAACCACAAACATTGTGTAACATAATCTCCACGATCAACCAAATCGCCGACTATCACCAAATATCCGTCACCAAAAATCCAATTATAATTCGTATCTATAACATTATTAGCAAGTAATAATCGATAGTACTTTTCAAAATTTCCTTCAATATCTGAAATGGCAATCAATTTGTCAGGTGAAGAAATGGAATCAACTGTTTCAATTTTATCATTATTTAACCGGAACGTAAAAGAAGGGCAATCAATACTATCAAAATCACATGTGATTTCAATTTTATCTAAGTCAGCATTGGCAATCATTATTGAATCAAAGGAATAATCATGATTTTGGAATATTACCAATAAGGAATCTGACCGCTCAAGGATATAAGGTCCATCACTATATGATGAAATCTTAATCTTAGAATTGTTGTTGCAAGATAAATGAATTATCAGTAATCCAAATGCAAAAACAAATAGTGTCTTTTTTATCATCTCGTGTGTTTGTTAATGTTTTCTTTAAATGCTATATAACGGTTGACAATCTGACCAGCATGGTATCGCTGGCTATTTCCTAACTCCCAATATCTATCGGGATTGAAGCAGGTTATAAACCTTCGCATGTCACTCAACCGACGGCAGGGAGCTCTGCATAAAAACCCTTATAAGGTTGTGGGTTGACATTAGTATTTATCATTTGTTTTTACCTCTGTAAATTTAATGTCAAAAATCTTTGTCTTATCAGCATTAAGCCATTTCCCAACTAAGTATTTGTCATTGCCGTTAGGGTCATATAAAAAGAAACCTTTT
>CAZBCB010000336.1:0-3929 GCA_964489905.1 uncultured Bacteroidales bacterium | reverse complement strand
TAAAAGAAAATTTACTATTTTTGTAAAAATGAGGCGAGAAGATATTGCTATATTATTAAAAATGAAAATGATGAATAAATAGCTGCTTATTATATTGATGGTATTGACTGTAAATAATATATCAGGCCAGACGACATCGAAAAAACACATGCCTGTAGATACGATTTTTAAGCTCAACGGTGTAGTCCTGCCTGTAAATGTTACTACAGTTACTCCCAACTACGTTAGTTTCAATGTACCCGGTAAACCTGGTGAATACACCATTGAGCGTAAAGAAGTTCATAAAATTATATATAAATCGGGCAGAATCGACTTGCTTAATGATGCTGCTTTCACTGTACTTGATGACAGCAATTGGGAAGCTGTATGGCTAACAGAAAATAAAAAAGATGTTGCCGACCTGTATAAGCTGGGTGAAATTGAAGCACGGTCTCCTTCCAGCGCGCGCAGTCCTTCAGCAGCCAAAAAGGGTGCCATTATCAAGCTCAAAAAGAGAGCCGCAAACATGAAGGGCACCATTGTACTTGTAACGCACAAACAAACCACCGGAGGCTATGGCGAATATCCCGGGTATTACATCAGAGGCATTGTCTATGGCCCCGAACCTCCTTATGAAGGTGCTGATACATCTAAAAATACCAATGAGGAATAACTATTAAGCTTATAACAAGTTCAAAACCAGCCCATGTAGGGGTTCAATAAACAAGTTTCCGGTAATCCTGCAGTTTTCTAATGCCTGTAACATATATGAATAATCATGCTTGCATCCGTTAAGTGCCGCTGTTAATATTTCAGGCAACTGAGGAAAGGCATCATGTATTACTTTTAAATTGCCAATTATGCCCTTTTTGCAGGTAAATTCCACTTCAATCTGATGACCGTTCCATAAAAATGCATTTTTAAAACTGTAATCAGGCGAATAGCCATAGATCCAATCCCATTTGCTGAATTTTTCCTCCGCCAGTTGTTCAATTTTTCTGATTTCTTCAGGAATAAAACAATATAATTCGCCATGATAAAGTTCCTTAATGTAATTCATAAATAATGCACAAAAATCTTTCACGGGCATAGCCTCCGCCAATAAATGTCCAATATTTGTCACAGCAGAAGGTCTGGACTTAACCGCTATACTGTCATACCGACCGGGAATAACAGCAAGCGAATTGCGAAGACTATCGAGGTTGGTATTGAAAAGTAATGTGCCATGATGTAATACCCGGTTTTTATAAATATGTTCAGCATTTCCGGATATTTTAAAGGTATTGACAAGAATTTCGTTCATGGCACCTAAATTTGCATCAATACCGGTTTGTTTCAGAAAACGAATTACCGGTTCTGTATAACGCCTGAAATCAATTAATTTTCCGCTTTGCTCATTGGTAATAAACGTAAAATTAATATTCCCCTCATCATGATATACGGCACCCCCTCCTGATAAACGACGGGCAATAATTATGTTGTTATCGAAAACATACCTGAAATTAATCTCGGCCAGTGCATTCTGGTGTTTTCCCACAACAACAGCCGGATCTGATATCCACAGCATGAATACATTTCCGCTGTATTCTTTCAGAAGAAACTCTTCAGCAGCAAGGTTAAAATATGGATTATTTGATTGACTTATGATACAGCGCATAGCCTGCAAATATAATGATAATCAGTAAAAAGCATATATGTTAATTCTTTGTTACGTCCTTAATTAATGAGGTTCGCATTTTTTTTGTATTTTAAGCAAAAAATATTCTAATGTTGCAGTTGCATTTTCAGAAAAAAACAGCATAAATTTTTTCAGATAATCAATAATAAAATCCTTCTATGGAACATCTTGTCGAAAGGTTTATACGCTATGCAAAAATCAATACCCAGTCGGATGAACATTCAAAAAATTCTCCGAGCACGGAATCACAGCTTGAATTTGCCAGGCTCCTGGCCGATGAGCTTAAAAATATAGGACTTGATGACATCACGCTGGATGATAACGGATATCTGATGGCTACCTTAGCTGCCAATATTTCAAAAGAATTACCGGTGATTGGTTTTATTGCCCACATGGACACTTCACCCGACATAAAAGCTGCAGCCATTAATCCGCAAATTATTGAGCAATACTACGGGAAAAATATTGTACTTAATGCCAAACATAACATAGTATTATCGCCTGTTGAGTTTCCGGTATTGAATCATTATATCGGCCAGCCACTCATCGTTACCGACGGACTTTCACATCTGGGAGCTGATGATAAAGCCGGCATTGCCGAAATTATAACAGCCATGGAATACCTCATTCAGCATCCTGAAATCAAACATGGCCCGGTGCGTATTGCCTTTACACCCGATGAAGAAATCGGACGTGGCACCGATAAATTCAATATTAAGAAATTCAATGCTTCTTTTGCTTATACCATTGACGGCGGAGGAATAGGTGAAATAGAATATGAAAATTTTAACGCGGCCAGGGCAAAAATAACTATTCAGGGACAAAATGTGCATCCCGGATCAGCCAAGAATAAGATGAAAAATTCTATGCTGATTGCCATGGAACTCAATGGTATGTTGCCTGCTTATGAAATACCCGAACATACAGAAAATTATGAAGGATTCTATCACCTAACTGAAATTAACGGCAATGTTGAAACCACAAATATGAATTATATAATCCGCGATCATGATAAAGAAAGGTTTGAACGTAAAAAAGAACTTCTTATAAAAATTGTGGACCATCTGAATCTGAAGTACGGACCCCGCACGGTGAAAATTATTATGGTCGACCAGTATTATAACATGAAAGAAAAAATTGAACCGGTCTTCTCCATTATTGAACTTGCCATCAATGCCATGAAAGCAGTTGGTATTGTTCCTAAAATAGTACCCATAAGAGGCGGAACCGACGGGGCTAAGTTGTCATACATGGGACTTCCGTGCCCTAACCTGTTTACGGGAGGGCATAATTTTCACAGCCGCTTTGAGTTTATTCCCATCCGTTCAATGCAAAAGGCCGTGGAAATGATTGTAAAAATTATTGAACTGCATGCAAAATAATGACTTGCAGATTCAGGTATGACGCATCAGATATGAACAAAAAACACAAAACATTCACCGGTATGCGCAGTTGCCGATTCATGGGCGCTTTCGTTTCTGGTTACCAGAAAGATAACCAAAAGAACAGACATTAGCAACCCCTCAACCCGGCAATTGCGTATGACCGGGTGTTGTAATCCGTTGCTATTTATTTAATAGTCTGGAAATTTCGGATTTTAAAGTTGGCAGATGCCTTACAATTGTGCCCCAAACAATTTCATCATCGATTTTGTCTTATCCATGAATAACTCTATTGCGCATATTAATTATTTGCTTTTTACTCGATATTTCAATTTTCGGATCAAGTCTCTCAATCCTATTCATCGCCTCTCCAATTATCTCAAATTCTCTTTCAACAGCCCTGCGCAACATCTTATTAGCGAGATAAACATTAAAATCACGTTTATCCCCCAAGAATTTCTCAATGAAATCTATTGATTCGCTGATATCAAATAAGTACTTTTTAATCTCAACATTCATATAACAGAGTCTTTGTCTGATTAACAGAGTCAATGAAATAGGGATTCTTTAACGATTTATCTGTCACTAAATCGACCTTTCTCTTGAATAGCTTTTCAAACTTTTCAGCTAGCTCAAAATAGGTGTCAGCATAATCACCATGATCCATGGGATTAAATGAGACCAGGAGATCTATATCACTTTTATCATTAAATCTGTCAGTAACAACCGATCCGAACGCAAATAGACTCCTGACATTGTGGTTTTTGCACAACGCACTTATTTTATCCATATTATCAGTCAGCAATCTTTGCATATCTTAATTTTTTACAAATTTACAAATATCTCTGGTCTTTAGCAACTCTGTCTTTTGCAATGGGTTACAAACATTC
>CAZBCB010000335.1:0-3938 GCA_964489905.1 uncultured Bacteroidales bacterium | reverse complement strand
TGAAATATCACTCACATATAGAAATCAATGGCCGGGTATTTCTGCAAATTTTATTACTTACGGAGCCTCATTTATACATCCTTTGAAGTCTGTCAGCAGCGGAACCGGAATTACTTTATACAGGGATGAAGCATCTGAAGTCTTTATTAAAACCTCAGCCAGTCTATATTATGCCTATAATTTTCGCATCAGCAGGGAACTGAATATTTATGCCGGCATTCAGGCATCTTTTGTTTCCAGGCAGTTTAACCCTGATGGACTGGTATATCCTTCGGATATTTTAAATTCACTTGGTATTACTTCTCCGCCGCCCAATATTCAGGCGTATTCAAAGGTATATCCCGATTTCAGTGCCGGTATTATGAGCAGACATAGTAACGGATTATCGACAGGTTTGTCAGTTTCTCATTTGACAAGACCGGAGGAGTCCTTTGCATCAGTTTCCGGAGGCCGGCTTCCACTGAAGTATAGTGCACTGGTCTGTTATTCGATTAATTCGGGAGGGCGATATAATAAAAAAGGAACAAACTTTACACCTGCGTTATTTTATACTCATCAGGGCAGCACGAATGAAATAGTCTGGGGTGCACTCACCGGTATAAATATAATCGGAGCCGGTGTATTTCTGCGTCAGAATTTAACAATGCATTATGGTTCGTTAATTTTATCAGCAGGAATTTTTCAAAATAAATATACTTTTTTATATAGTTTTGACGTTAATTTAACACGTGTTAATTTTTTATTAACAAAAATGAGCTCTCATGAAGTAACCTTTTTATATCGATTTGAGTATAAGAAGAAAAAATTTGGTGCAGTAAAATGCCCTGAGGTGTGATTTATTTTTAATATTGTTGTAAATTAGGGATACAAATATTTATTATATTTGAAAATAAAAATTATTGAACCATGAATGTTAAGTTTTCTGCTGTATTTAAAATTTTGTTAATAGCAGTTATTTTAAGTGCCTGTGGCAAAAAGGGTGGTAATGTTTCACCTACTACAGGCTGGAGATACAATGATCCGGATAATGGTGGTTTTGAAGTTGTAACCGGCAGTGAACAGGAGACGGGGCCAGGTCTGGTACTGATTGAAGGTGGTACTTTCACCATCGGCCGGGTTGAACAGGATGTAATGTTTGACTGGAATAACGTTCCCCGCAGGGTTACGGTAAGTTCATTTTATATGGATCAGACGGAAGTCAGAAATGTTGATTACAGGGAATATTTACACTGGATAAAAAGGGTTTTTGTTGATTATCCGCTGGTATACAGGAAAGCCTTGCCCGACACACTTGTCTGGAGGAGGCCCATGGCATACAATGAACCTTATGTTCAGTATTATTTTCGCCATCCGGCATACAACGATTATCCGGTTGTTGGGGTTAGCTGGCTTCAGGCAAGTGATTATTGTGTGTGGAGGACTGACCGTGTCAATGAAGGTATCCTGATACGTGAGGGTTATTTAAAACCAGATCCGAATCAGCTCAATGAAACTAATTTTAATACTGAAGCATATCTGGCTGGCCAATATGAAGGACTGGTTAATCAGAATAAGAAAAGTCTCGATCCTAACCAGGAATTCAGAAGGATTACTTTTGAAGATGGTATCCTTTTGCCAAAATACAGACTTCCGACCGAAGCTGAATGGGAATATGCCGCTCTGGGGCTTATCGGAAATACTTATGAAGAACGCGTATATGAAAGAAGAATATATCCTTGGGATGGCCACAATGTAAGAAACAGTGTAAAGTCCCATAGGGGTGAACTGATGGCAAACTTTGTAAGAGGTAGGGGTGATTATATGGGTACAGCCGGAAACCTTAATGACAATGCAACCATTCCTGCTCCGGTTGAATCATTCTGGCCTAATGATTTCGGATTATATTGCATGGCAGGAAATGTTAACGAATGGGTTGAAGATGTTTACAGACCTCTTACTTTTGAAGACTTTGACGAATTTAATCCGTTCCGTGGAAACGTTTTCCAGACCCTTGTTACTGACGAAGAAGGAAATGTAGCAGAAAAAGACAGTCTTGGTAGGCTCAGATACAGAGATGTTACTGAAGCAGAATCTATTAACCGCTGGAATTACAAGAAAGCTTATTATAAAAATTATAAAGACGGTGATTATGAGTCAAGCCTTATTGATGGCAATGACTGGTCGGCTGATGCCAAAACACAGGCAGCAAATTCACAACGTATGTATTCACAGGAAGTTGGAAATGAAACATCACTGATTAGCGATAAAACAAGGGTATATAAAGGCGGTTCATGGCGCGACAGAGCATACTGGTTAAGCCCGGGCACACGCCGTTTCCTTGAAGAATCACAATCAAGAGACGACCTCGGCTTCCGTTGCGCAATGACCCGTGTGGGCAGCCCAACAGGTAAATAAATTAAACTATCGATAAAAATATCCAGAACCTCATTAGCAATAATGATGTTTTTTTATTTTTGAAAACAATTGATGTTTCTAATTTTACAGGTAAATGGATTTAGCCGGATTATATAAGATATACAAAGATTGTACTTGCGTTTGTACTGATTCAAGAACTGTTCAGCCGGGAAGTTTGTTTTTTGCCCTTAAAGGCGACAAATTCGACGGTAATCTCTTTGTCAGTGATGCCCTTGCAAAAGGAGCCATCTACGCTGTAGCCGACAAAAAAAGCTGTCCTCCGGGAGATAAAATTATATTGACGGATGATGTTTTGAAGGTACTTCAGCAATTAGCCAATTTTCACAGGAAGGAATCAGAAATTAAAATACTGGCTATTACCGGTTCAAACGGTAAAACCACTACAAAAGAGTTGTGCACAAAAGTGCTTGGAACAAAATATAAAATCTTTGCCACACAGGGCAATCTCAATAATCACATCGGCGTACCGCTCACTTTGCTCGCAATGCCACCCGGAACGGAATTTGGCATTATTGAAATGGGAGCAAACCATCCGGGAGAAATTCAGGCATTATGTGAAATCGCTGAACCTGATTACGGACTGATAACAAATATCGGTAAAGCACATCTTGAAGGATTTAAATCAATTGAAGGTGTATGCCAGGCAAAAGGTGAACTGTTTAATTATCTGACAAAAAACGATGGTATTATTTTTGCCAAT
Organism: uncultured Bacteroidales bacterium; assembly: GCA_964489905.1. Classification (GTDB taxonomy): domain Bacteria; phylum Bacteroidota; class Bacteroidia; order Bacteroidales; family UBA10428; genus UBA5072. The sequence goes on along the minus strand of CAZBCB010000335.1, from coordinate 823 downwards.
ATGGGTAACACTTATATTCGCCGCTTGGTTCCGGAAACTACTCCGAATATTGTTGAATATAATAAAAATGATACAATATGTGCTGAAATAACCCAATCAACCATGTTTCTTGAAATGCTGGTTCATGATCATGATCGGGTATATCAACTGAAAACAAAACTGTTCGGAAAATATAATTATGAAAACGTTCTTGCAGCCTACACGGTAGGAAAATACTTTAATATTCCGCCACACAAAATTATTGATGCTATCGAAAATTATATATCGGTCAATAATCGTTCCCAGTACATCAAAACGGAACATAATGAGATTATTATGGATGCATACAACGCAAATCCTTCGAGCATGGCAGCCGCCTGGCGAACGTTGTCCAACTCCCCTCGGCGAAGCAACAGATCGACGAGCAGGCGTTTGTCCTGCAGTTCGCGAGGCTCGCCGCCGCTGCCATCGCTGAGCAAGTCGACTGCTTCGCGAAATCTTTCGTCTGTACCGCGACGAGCCACGATCTGTGCCAGGGTCCGCTTCACGTCACGGCTTGAAGGATCCCGACGCAAGGCGTTGCGCAGCAGCTCCTCAGCCCGGTTTGCATCCGTCGCGAAGTAGAATACTCCGGCTTGGATGATCGTATCGATTCTATTCGGATCGCCTTCGAGGAGCCGGTTGTAGCACGATTCCGCGGTGCCGCGATCGCCGGTCAGCGTGTATGCCCTAGCTGCGGCCAACGAACGTTGCGGGTCGGGAATATCTTCACATTTCGAGAGCTCGGTGAGGGTCTTTGCCAGTTTGACAGTCGCTTTGGTACCATGCAAGAAGCGGATGAGCT
>CAZBCB010000334.1:0-3976 GCA_964489905.1 uncultured Bacteroidales bacterium | reverse complement strand
AGATTTGATTGCAGCGGGTTTATTGACATGACAATAAGTGCAGGTATTGAATTCTCAACAAGCATATTTGTGGCTGAAGATAAAGAAACGGGTAAACAATTGCCCGATAAAGATATGACAGTGCGGTTCAACACCGTGATTCAAAGCTGGAATGATTTGATTGTACAGGTTGATCTTCCTCCTTTTCAGCTAAAGCCACTGAAAGGTTTTGGCTTTGAGATACAGCAGGCTACCTTTGATATGAGTGACATAAGCAATCCGGCAGGTATTGTATTTCCGAAAGACTACCCCGGATTACTGGTATATGGCGATTTTCCGCAATTATGGCAGGGATTATATCTGAGACAGGCAGCCTTAAGACTACCTGAAAAATTAAATAATGGTACAAGAATACAGATTTTAGCGCAGAATCTTATTCTTGATGACATGGGACTTACCGGTATTTTTGCAGCTGAAAACTTACTTCCGATTGACAAAGGAAATATCGGCGGTTGGTCATTTTCAATTGATCGGTTTGAATTTTCCTTGTTAGCAAATAGTCTTGTAAATGCAGGTTTAAGTGGTAAACTCAATATGCCCGTTATGGATAGTACTGATTACATGAATTATGATGCATTAATTGACCAGAAAGGTGATTTTATTTTTACTGCCAGCATGCCAAAATCGTTTAATTTCAACCTGTTTGCGGCTACAATGAGTATTTACGAAACTTCTGCAATAACCATTCAGGAGGTAAACGAAAAATTTACAGTAAGTGCCCTGCTTAATGGTGAAATAAGTGTAAATGCACCATTAAGTCAACAATCTTCAAAGGATACAGAGAAAAAAGGATTTGTGGTCAACGGACTCAGATTTGAGAATATGTTGGTTACTTCTTCGCATCCTTACTTTAGTCCCGGAATATGGTCACTTGCCGATATAGGTGTACATAACCTGAAAGGCTTTTCTTTGTATTTTTCTGATATTTCAGGATTCGAAGAAAATAACGATGTAGGTTTGAGGTTTACTTTTAATGTCAGCCTTGGCAGTGAAAACAGCAATTATTCTGCATCAACAACACTTAAGATTATTGGAACGCGATATACACAGACTACCGACGGACAACTGATAAAACACAAACTGAAGTATAAAAGAACTGTACTGGAAGATTTATACATCAGTGTGCAGGATAAACCTATCAGCCTTGTGGGCTTCCTGACAATTTTTGATAATGATAAAACTTTTGGCGATGGCTTTGCAGGCATGATTAGTGCTACAATTTGTAATAACATAGGCGTTCAGGTAAAAGCAGTTTTTGGTAAAAAAGATGATTTTAAATATTGGTATGCCGATGCATTTGCTAATTTTTCATCAGCGCCGGTACTAATATTTACAGGTATTTTTATGAAAGGAATTGGTGGCGGTGCATATTATCATATGAAGCAGGCTAATTTTGAAAAAATTAATATATCATCAAGCAATAATGATGCTATTAATAGCAGGGTAAGTTACATACCCGACAAAGCAATAGGACTCGGATTTAAAGCATCGATTGGAATAGGTACTAATCCTGGCAACGGATTTAATGCAGTGGTTACCTTTGAAATAGTTTTTAATTCAAACGGAGGAATTAACAGCGCCATGTTTTATGGAACAGGCGTATTGATGGAAAAGATTAATTTCGCTGATCCTTTGGCTTCTGATGCTCCTGTTAAAGCTGATGTATACATCGGACTTGATTTTGAAAACAAAACATTTCATGGAAGTTTTAAAGTATATGTAAATGCTGCTCATGGGATGATTACCGGAATTAATCCGGGAAATCTGGCAGGTGAAATGGTAATTCATGCCGATCCGAGTGACTGGTATATTCATATAGGAAAGCCATCGGCACGTGTAGGTTTGAAATTAAAAGTATTTGGACTTACCATTGAAAACGGCAGTTATTTTATGATGGGAACCAAAATTGAAGAAATGCCGCTTCCACCCGAACAGGTATTAAGGCTGCTTCAATTGCCCCTGCCTGAGAACAGAAATAACGCAGAATTAATGTCTGCAAAAGGTTTTGCTTTTGGAACTTATTTTCATATCAGCACCGGTACACAGAAATTTTTAATTTTTTACGGGAGTTTTGAAATGGGTATTGGTTTTGATGTCATGTTGTCTGACAAAGAAGAGACATATTGCGTTGAAACCGGAGAAAAAATTGGAATAAACGGATGGTATGCCGAGGGACAGTGTTATGCCTTTGTTGAAAGCGATATCGGCATTGATATAAAAGTATTTAAAATTAAAGTCCACCAGGAAATATTATCTTTTGGCGCTGCTATATTGCTTGAAGCCAAGCTACCGAACCCTATCTGGATGCGGGGTACGGTAGGCGGTTATTATAGTATTTTAGGTGGCCGCGTGAAAGGTAATTGCAGGTTTCAACTGGAACTGGGTAATCAATGTACTGTGATTTCTATGCAGCAGCAAGCCGAAAACCCAGTCGAAGGTCTTGATGCAATAGCTGAATTTTCACCCGGAGACGGACGAACATCAGTGGATGTCTTTACCACACCTCAGGTTGTATTTAATTATCAGATAGGTAGACAATTCAGGATTTCTGATGACCTTAATGATAATACATATTACAAAATTGTGCTTGACGAATTTAAAGTTACTGCCGGAAATAATCCGATCTCAGGTTCCTATCAGTGGAATAATGAAAGCGATGTGCTGGTGTTTACACCCAATGACATTCTTCCGGGTGAAACCGACATAAAACTTGAAGCAAAGGTGCATTTTGAAAATATTGTAAACGGGAAATGGGTAACAGTTAAACTTGATAACGGAGTACCTGCTACGGAAATAAAAACTGCCGTTTTTAGAACAGGTCTGGAACCCGATTATATACCTGAATCAAATGTTTTGCAAAGTTATCCGATGAAAGATATGATGAATCTTTATAAGAACGAATTTTCAGACGGACATGTAAAGTTGAAATTTGGACAAAATAGATTATTTCAGCTTGATAACGCCAAATGGAGACAATATGGTCGTTATACACCAGTTGCAGGTGGAGAACCTATCTATATCAATTTTACTTATGATTCTTTAGAACGAATTATAAGATATCCAATAGATGGCCGGATACAGAATAATACCATTTATCGTTTTGAATTGGTAAACATTCCTGCAGAGGCTTCATCGGCTATTGATGCAAACATAAAACAAATTACAACAACTGTTACACAGGGAGGAGCCGAAATGGAGATTAAATCAAAAACAGCTGAATCAACACGCAGCAATTATCAGGAAAAGGTTATTTATACATGTTACTTTAGAACCAGTATATTTAATACATTGCAGGATAAAATTAATGCCATTACTGATTATTATACTATTTCAAAAAGTGTGGGCTTATCACCTCTTGTTTTCAATTTAATTAGTTTGGTGATAATTCCCGAACCCTTCGATAAATATGAATTATCTGGTCATAATAATATTCAGCCGTTATTGAAGTTATGGGCATCAAAAGAAGGTGTGTGGTTGAAAAACAGACAGATTCCATTTATCTATGCTGATTATCCCATAATACCTGAGGCTGTTATACGCAACAGAGATACGGCACAATTGGGTTTTATTCCTGTACGAAATGTAAACTTTAATACTTATAATGAACCAAAATTACTCAATGACCAGGAAAAAGCGTCAGGAATTACAGATTTCCTGCAAATTAGAACATATTTTAATTACGACTTATCACCAGTAACTTTCAGAGATTATTCTGATATAGCCGCAGCACTTTCGCTTAAAGCTGATTATACCAGCCCGCGGAAAACAGAAATACTCACCCAGAGGTATCCAAGCATTATATATAATATCACATATCCTGTTTATGTTCAATATAAGCTGCCATTTGCAGATAATCCAGGAACAACTGGCATTTTAAACATTGCTTATGAATAAAAAATTTTTAATAATAATCACAGCATTTTCTTTCTGTCTGAAC
>CAZBCB010000333.1:0-3979 GCA_964489905.1 uncultured Bacteroidales bacterium | reverse complement strand
TAATGCATAAGGCTAAATCCATTCCGTCTTTTGCTTCATCTTTTTTTCCTGTTTGTGAGAGGGTTTTTTTAATATTTTCCCTTAGCTCATTAAGAATATCTGCCGCTGTATATTTTTCTGATGAGGAAGTAATTTCGTTAAGTAATGATACTCCCAGCATGCTCATAAATGCACCGGGAACCCCATGGCCGGTACAATCAGCAGCAACAACGATAGTTTTGTTGTCTTTTGCTGTCACCCAGTAAAAATCACCACTGACAATATCTCTGGGTTTGAATAAAATGAAATAATCTTCGAGGTAGCTCCTGATAATATCCTCATCAGGCAGCACCGCAGATTGAATGCGCTGGGCATACATGATGCTATCGGTTATTTCACGGTTTATTTCAGCTATATGGTCACGCTGGCGCTGAATTTCCTGTGTTCTTTCTTTAACTTTCTCTTCAAGTACCTTTTTATCATGCTGGAGCTTACGTACCCTGATTTTTACTATAACATAAACCATAAAAACACCGAACAAAACCATAAGGGTTATAAACCATGCAGTTTTCCAGAACGGTGGTTTTATCACAAAAGAAAAGGTCACTGGTTCTGACCAGACGCCATCGCAATTGGCCGCAATTACTTTAAACGTATATGCTCCATGCGGTATCTTCTGATAAGGATGTGTTGTGGTTGCTGTGGTGATTTCTGACCACTTTTCGTCATATCCCTCAAGCAAATAACGATATCTGTTTTTTGCAGTGTTGGCAAAATGCAGGCCTATAAACTCAAACACGAGGTTATTTTTGTAATAGGGTAACACCAATCCGGATGGTAATCCTGTTGAACTGTCTGCCTGCGATGCATATTGAAATATATCTGCACTGTCGTTGTAAAACTTAACAGCTGTAATATATAAACGGGGAGGTCTCATCTGAGGCCGGTCAAAATCGGGATTATATCTGACAAGACCTGATACTGTTCCTATCCAGACATTGTTTTCCGCATCAACAGTTGCAGCTTTAAGGTAGGTTTCAAGTGGAGTAAATCCATCAATACCAGTATAGGTTTTAACCATTTTATCCTTCAGGCTTAAACGGCTCAGCCCTTTTTCATGTCCTATCCATAAATTACCGGTATGATCTCCCGTAACAAACATAATTGTATTGGACAGTAAGCCATCAGCCGTTGTTAAAACCGAAGAAGTGTAATTTCCATCCGGTTGAAGAAAAATTTTGTTTAATCCGTTATCTGTTGCTATCCATGCAACATCTGATGAATCAATGTAAATATCATTACAACTGTTGTTTGATAGTCCGTTTGATATATTAATTAACAGATTATATTCACCAATAACAAAAACCCCTTCTGAAGTACAAACCCAGAGGTTGCTATTTTTATCTGTTTTTATTGATCGTATATCCTTATTATTCAGTAGTTTAAATTTTTCCGGAGTATAATAATTCCCTTCAGAGAATTCAAACAGACCATCATCACTGACCAGTATAAATTTGTCTGGCTGGCTGATAATAATGTCATAAATTGCATTTCCTCTTTCCCTCCATACCGGATTTATAAATGTATGGAAACGATTGCCATCATAACGGGTTATGCCAAAATATGACCCCAGCCAGAGTTTATTATCATTATCACCGGTTATTTTAAATGTAGTTAATGTATTTGCTGTTAATCCGTCTTTTTCGTTAAAAGTTCTGACTTTTCCTGCCGGGGTAATAAGAAAAGGCCCTTTATAGCTGCCTCCCCAGATGTTTCCATGATTATCTGCAAATGTGGATAATATATTATTTCCGGGAAGACCAAAATTCACATCAAAAATCTCAAAAGGTTTTTTACCAAACTTTGATATACCGCTAACACTGCATATCCATGTATTCCCGTCACTATCGACAAATATTTTATTGACAATATTATCAGACAATCCGTTAACTGTTGTTATTCTTCTTACTTTGTTTGAACCTATCATAAAAATTCCTTCTTTCTTTGACCGTGCCCAGATTCTCTTATAATTATCCTGTATCATCCCCATGATGGTAGCAGCCTGTAATTCGGTATTATTGACAACATTGAACCGGTTATTTTCATAAAATACTATTCCGGCATTTTCTAAGCCAGCCCATATTTTACCGTCAGCATCCTCAAGAATACATATTACATTTTCCGGAGGCAGACCTTCTTTCATGCCAAAATGATAAAGTGTCTTTCCGTCATACCGGTAAATACCATTATCCCATGCTGCTATCCATATATTTCCTTTTTTATCCTGAATAATATCGGGTATGGAAATATCGGGCAACATGGTTTTTATTTTATATCCCCCCTGATTATTTTTGGATAATATTGAAAGTCCATTGATGGTTCCGAAATACAGATTATTTGAATTATCAATAAGATGGCAATAAATAGTATTGTGAGAAAGGCCACCTGAAACAGTATATGTTGTAATGGTATCATCAGACACTCTTGATATTCCACTATGTTGTGAAATGCACCATATAAAACCATCACGGTCTTCAAACAGTTTTATGATAAAGTCATCACAAAGTCCGCGGCTTTTATTTTTATATGTCCATTTTCCCTTATCAAACAAAGCAATACCACCTCCAAGGGTACCTGCCCATATTCTTCCTTTTCTGTCTTCTATAAGACTTTCAATTTCATTAACGGGTAATCCGTCTGCAATGCCATAATTCCGGAAAGTATAACCATCAAACTGGCTAACGCCAACCTGAGTGGCAACCCATATATAACCCTTTCTGTCCTGAATAATATCATTTATAACATTAGATGGTAAACCATGGCGGATATCATAGTTATCAAATGACAACACCTGCGCTTTAACATAGCTTTCAGACAATAATAAAACGATAACTGCCCACAAACAATTTCTGAAAACATATATCAATGATTTACTCTTCACAATAGTCTGATTGATAAATCACCAGTATAAAACTATTAATTGTAAGAGAAAATAACAATAGACGCAGTAAAAATCTTTTAACAGTCGGGTTAAACCCTGCTAAGCCGTCAATTTACTTAAAACCTGATGATAAATCAGGGTTATTTTATTAATAATTCTGAAGGACAAGATAAAAGGGTTATAAAAATGGAACGCCAGAAATGGTTTTTAAATAGCAAAAAGGTCAATAGGAGGCCAGTCCTTTACTTTTTGCATACACTGATAGATTGTCCTTGAGAGTTCGTTATGAATGCTCGACCTTTTGTCGGGAGTGGTATTAAGTAAAATTATCCAGTTAAGTTCATTATTAAACCGCATTACAAGAGCTGCTGTTCCTGCCAGTGTCCCCGTCCTCCACCATGTGCCTTTTCCATCGCTGCCGCGCCATCCTATCAGATGATTATTTTTAGGGTAAGAACGGGTCATCAGCTTTATTGAATGACGTGATAAAATATCAGGAAAATCCGAAAATCCGTCAACAGCTGCAATAAATTTAGCCAGCTCGGGAGCCGAGGCAATCCATCCTCCGGCAGGTCCTAATAATTCAATATTATTGCACCCGTATTGTAATGGCACTCTGGCTCCGCTTCCATCATATGCCGGATAAAGCTGCAGTTTTTCATTTACATAGTAAAATACTTCATCCGGTGGCATTTCTTCAGGAAAACTTCTTCCTATTTGCATATTATAAATTCCCAGAGGTTGCAATATTGCAAACTTCACATAATCTTCATAAGGCATTCCCGAAGCCTTTTCAATTATTTTTCCCAGAATACAGTATCCTGTGTTGGAATAATTATATTGTCTGCCCGGAACAAAATCGAGTTTCTGATTTAATACATATTGAATAAGTTCATCTGTCCCTGCTGGTTTTGCTAAATTTAATTTTTTTGCTATAACCAGTGGTCCGAAAACCGGGTCGTTTCTTTTATGATTCCATCCTGCTTTGTGTGTCAGTAAATGCTGAATAGTAATATCTTCCACCCTTTTATCAGCATATTTTAAAAAGATAGAATCATT
>CAZBCB010000332.1:0-3990 GCA_964489905.1 uncultured Bacteroidales bacterium | reverse complement strand
TCTTACACAATTTAGTCCCGGTGCCGGGTGCGGTTGCAAAATATCACCTGCCGAACTTGAGAAAATTCTTATACATAATCATAGCAGACCTGTATTTAAAAATCTGCTGGTCGGGCATGAAACAAGAGATGATGCTGCTGTATTGGACATTGGTGATAATCACGCTATTATCAGCACTACTGATTTTTTTACTCCCATCGTTGATGACCCTTATGATTTCGGGAGGATAGCAGCTGCCAATGCTTTGAGTGATATATATGCTATGGGAGGTAGCCCCCTGATGGCTATTTCCATACTGGGCTGGCCGGTTGAAAAGCTTCCGGCCGAAATGGCAGGAATTGTTATTAACGGTGCCATTGATATATGTAGCGAAGCTGAAATACCTCTTGCCGGCGGGCATAGCATTGCTATTTCTGATCCTGTCTTTGGCCTTGCAGTTACCGGAATAGTGAATCATTCTTTTATCAAACGTAATGATACTGCAACAGAAGGTTGCCAGCTTTATCTTTCTAAACCCCTGGGAATAGGCATTCTCTCTACCGCAGCAAAGAAAGGTCTGCTTACTGAAGATGATTACAAAACAGCTGTTTACTGGATGACAATGCTCAATAAAATAGGTAACAGTCTTGGCCGTATTAACGCAGTAAAAGCAATGACTGATGTTACCGGTTTCGGTTTGCTGGGTCACTTACTTGAAATATGCCAGGGAAGCCATCTTTCTGCAATAATTAATGCTAATGCCGTCCCTGTACTGGATAACATAGGCTATTATTTAAAACACAACTGTGTTCCGGGCGGAACTTACCGCAACTGGAAAAGCTACGGCTCACAAATTGAAAATGCTGATGAATATGTTAAAATGGTTTTTGCCGATCCTCAGACAAGCGGTGGATTGCTTATTGCAGTGGAATCAAATTCAGATAATAATTTTCAGAAAATTTGTGATAATTTTAGTCTTGTCAAAATAGGTTATCTTGAAAAGCCATCACAAGGCAAACCATTGATAATCATTGAATAAGTAATATTTGAAAATTTTATCATTAATTCTTATAGTATATGAAACATTTTATTCATTTAGTTTTTGTGATATTTTTACTTGCCTGTAAAAAATATGATCAGTTTCCTTTTAATGAAATTAAGCAAATTGAAGTAACAAGCGTTAATACATTAAAGCCGCATTGTACATTATTACCCTATTCCAGCCCTGAAGCTGCCATAAACGATAATCCCATGGAAAGTCCTTTTTTCCTGTCCCTTAACGGAATGTGGAAGTTCAAATGGGTCTCGGATCCTTCAAAGCGTCCGGCAGGCTTTTACCTCAAGCAATACAATACTTCGAAATGGGATAATATTGAAGTCCCTTCTGACTGGCAAATGAAAGGATATGATTATCCGATTTATGTAAATATCCGTTATCCATGGAGTGAGGAATATCCTCATGTCCCGATGAATTACAACCCGGTAGGTTCATATAGAAGGTCTTTCATTATTCCCCGGGATTGGAAAGACAGAGAAATAATACTCCATTTTGGCGGCGTAAATTCAGCTTTTTATGTATGGATTAATGGTCATTATATTGGTTATAGCGAAGACAGCAAAACCCCGGCTGAATTTGATATCACCCGGTTTGTCAAACCAGGTAATAACTTTATTGCCGTGCAGGTTTTCAGATGGTGCGACGGAAGCTACCTTGAAGATCAGGATTTTTTCAGGTTAAGCGGCATTGAACGTGATGTTTATTTATATGCAGTACCGAAAATACATGTAAGGGACTTTTTTATAAAGGCAGGATTGGATAGTGCATACCGGAATGGAATTTTTAAAATTGATTATAATGTATTTAACTATGACACCCTGAAATCCTTAACCTGTGAAGTAGTTGTTGAATTGCTTGATTCCGGCGGAAAAAATGTCGTTGAAACATCAAGCGGGGAAATTACACTTTCACCCGGTGAGGAAAAAACGTTAAGCTATTCAGCAGTGGTTAAAAATCCTTTTAAATGGTCAGCTGAAACTCCAAATCTTTATCATACACTAATAAAAGTGTATTCAACTGATAAAAAACTGCTTGAAGTAATGTCAGCACAAACAGGATTCCGTACTGTGGAAATTAAAAACGGCCTTTTACTTGTAAACGGAAAGAAAATAACACTCAAAGGCGTAAACAGACACGAACATGATCCGTTGACCGGTCATGTTATCAGCGAAGAGTCAATGATAAACGATATCAGATTAATGAAAAAACTCAACATTAATGCGGTACGCACCTGTCATTATCCCGACCATCCTTTGTGGTATAAATTGTGTAATAAATACGGGCTATACCTGATTGACGAAGCAAATATCGAGTCGCATGGCATGGGATACGATTCAAGTACAACATTGGCCAATAAACCCGAATGGCTAAATGCACATTTAGACAGAACACGCCGGATGATTGAACGCGACAAAAATCACCCGTCAGTGATTATATGGTCACTCGGAAATGAGGCCGGAAATGGTTCAAACTTCAGGGCTACCTATGCATTAATTAAAGAACGCGATAACACCAGACCAGTTCAGTATGAAAGGGCAGAACTCGAAGAAAACACTGATATCTATTGCCCTATGTACCCGGGTATCGATTATATTGAAAAATACGCACAAACACAACAGAAAAGACCGCTGATTATGTGCGAATATATGCATGCTATGGGTAACAGCGAAGGCAATTTTAAAGATTATTGGGATGTTATTGAAAAATACGACCAATTGCAGGGAGGATTTATATGGGACTGGGTTGATCAGGGAATTCAATGCAAAACCGGTAAGGATAAATTGTATTTTTGCTATGGAGGTGATTTTGGGCCTGATACAGTTCCTTCTGACGGTAATTTCTGTTGCAACGGTCTTGTTCAGCCCGACAGAAAACTGAATCCACATGCTTATGAAGTGCAGAAAGTGTATCAATATATAAAAACTTTCCCCGTTGATCTTAAAAAAGGACTGTTAAAAATAGTGAACAACTATGATTTTATTGACCTATCCTTATTCAGACTAAACTGGACACTATCTGCAGAAGGCAAAACGGTTGCTGTTGGCTATACCGACCTGCCTCCGGTAAACCCGGGGAAAATGTATATTCTTCAGCTTGATTTGCCCAAAATAAATGACTGGTCAGGAACAGAACACTTTCTGAACATTAGTTATTCTTTAAGAGAATCTTACTCTTTACTTGAGAAAGGCGAGGAACTGGCATGGGAACAGTTAGGTATGCCCCGATATGTAAAACCGGAACAGGTTAATATTAATAAAATGCCTGACCTTGCTGTGAAGGAAGATAATGAAACACTCACAGTAACAGCAGGAGAGATTAAGTACACACTGAGTAAAAAATCAGGCCTTTTAATCTCCATGCAGCGTAATAATAATGAATATATAGTAAAACCTCCTGAACCGGATTTCTGGCGCATTCCCACTGACAATGATTTCGGCAACGGAATGCCACAACGGTGCGCTGTGTGGAAAGACGCCGGCAGGAATTGTAAGCTGAAATCTGTGAACATTAAGAAAATATCTACGAAATTAATCAGTGCAAGGTCAGAATTTTTGCTTTCTGATGTAAAAGCTTTTTATTCAATTGATTATATTTTTTATGGCTCGGGTGAACTGGTAATAGCCGGAACATTTATTCCCACAGAAACCGGTTATGCAGAAATTCCGCGTATGGGCATGCAACTGAGATTGCCTGAAAGCTTTGATCAGGTTGTATGGTACGGACGTTGACCTTTCGACTATTATGAAGACAGAAAATATGCAGCACATATAGGATTATACACATCATCAGTTGACAGTCTTAACCATGCCTACATCAGGCCACAGGAAACAGGATACCGTACCGACGTGAGATGGATGGCTATCAGCGACGGAAATGAAAACGGTTTGCTGATAACCGGTCTGCCTGTCTTTTGTTTCAGCGCTAACCATTTTTCTTCAGATGATTTCGAAAAC
>CAZBCB010000331.1:0-3993 GCA_964489905.1 uncultured Bacteroidales bacterium | reverse complement strand
CGTTTTTAATAGCAGCTTGTGCAGCAGCTAATCTTGCAATGGGAACCCTGAAAGGTGAACAACTTACGTAAGTGAGTTTGTTTTTATAGCAAAACTCAACAGAAGCCGGGTCACCGCCCTGTTCTCCACAGATTCCTATTTTGAGGTCGGGTCGTGTTGCACGTCCTTTTTCTACAGCCATTGTAATAAGTTGCCCCACGCCTTTCTGATCGATTGTCTGGAAAGGATCAGCACTGAGCATCTTTTTATCCAGATAATCATGAAGGAATCCTCCAATATCATCACGGCTGAAGCCAAAAGTCATCTGTGTAAGGTCATTGGTACCGAATGAGAAAAATTCTGCCGATTTAGCCATCTGATCAGCCAGCAGGCATGCTCTGGGAATTTCAATCATTGTGCCATATTTATATTTTATTTCCTTAAGTCCGAACTTTGAGCATGTTTCAGCATAAACCTTATCGGTTATTTTTTTGGTAAAGTCAAGTTCTGACACATCACAAGTCACCGGTACCATAATTTCAGGCTGAGGGTCTTTTCCGTCTTTAAGCAATTCAGCTGCAGCTTCAAAAATAGCTCTTACCTGCATTTCAGAAACTTCGGGATAAGTAACCCCAAGTCGCACACCACGGTGCCCCATCATGGGGTTTGTTTCATGAAGGTCTTCCCCTCGTTTGGCAACTTCCTGAGGTGTAATACCAAGTGCTTTTGCCAGTTCAGCCTGTTTTTCAGGGCTTTGTGGAACAAATTCATGCAGAGGCGGGTCAAGAAGTCTGAAGGTTACTGGTAATCCATTCATAGCTTCCATGGTAGCCTTCACATCTTTCTTTACAAATGCAAATAACTCATTTAACGCTTTTATGCGCTCTTCAACTCCTTTGCTTAATATCATTTTACGCAGCAGGAATAATGGCTGGTCTGAACCTTCACCGTAAAACATGTGCTCAGTACGGAACAGTCCTATTCCTTCAGCTCCGAATTCACGGGCTATTTTTGCATCAGCCGGAGTGTCAGCATTAGTGCGGACACCCATTTTGCGGAATTTGTCAACCAGCTTCATAAAGTCCTTAAACCTTGGATTTTCAGAAGCATCCATAAGTTTCAGAGCCCCCTCATAAACATTTCCCTTTGTACCATTCAGGGTAATAATATCACCTTCTTTTAGCATGATATCAGTGCCTGAAATTTTTGCCTTTTTATTGGCTGCATCAACCTGAATTGCACCTGCTCCGACAATACAGCATTTACCCCATCCACGTGCTACAAGAGCTGCATGTGATGTCATACCACCACGGGCTGTCAGAATACCTTCTGCTGCACGCATACCCTCAACGTCTTCGGGGTTGGTTTCTTCACGCAACAGAATCACTTTTTCACCTTTACGGTGCCATGCAACGGCATCCTCAGCTGTGAAAACAATTTTACCGACAGCAGCACCAGGACCTGCAGGTAATCCTTTTACTATAAGTTTTGCATTCTTTTCTGTTGCCGGATCGCATATCGGATGCAAAAGTTCGTCTAATTGAGAAGGATCAACACGCAAGACAGCCTTCTTTTCATCAATTAAACCTTCGTGAAGCATATCCATGGCCATATTCAGGGCAGCAGTACCTGTACGTTTACCAACCCGGCACTGAAGCATATATAATTTGCCTTCCTGAATGGTAAATTCAATATCAAGCATGTCCTTGAAGGATTTTTCAAGGATGTCACGAATCTGACATAATTCTTTATAGGTATCAGGCATGGCTTCTTCCATGCTCTTCAGATGCTTATTCTGTTCGTTTTTAGTTTCATTGTTAAGCGGATTAGGAGTACGAATACCAGCCACAACATCCTCTCCCTGAGCATTAATAAGCCATTCACCATAAAACATGTTTTCACCTGTTGCCGGGTTACGCGTAAAAGCAACACCTGTGGCTGAATGATCGCCCATGTTTCCAAATACCATGGCCTGAACATTTACTGCTGTGCCCCAGTCATCAGGAATTCCTTCAATACGGCGGTAAGAAACAGCTTTTTTCCCATTCCAGCTTTTGAAGACAGCTTTTATTCCTCCTTCAAGCTGTTGCTTTGCATCATCAGGAAATGACTGCCCTAATGAATCTTTTACTCTTTTCTTGAACTCTTCTGATAAGTATTTCAGGTCGTCTGCACTTAAATCAGTATCAGATTTATATCCTTTTTTATGCTTATATTCATCAAGCATATCATCAAGCTGCTTGCGGATTCCTTTACCATCCGACGGCTCAAGCCCCTCAGCCTTCTCCATTACCACATCGGCATACATCATAATCAACCGACGATATGAATCGTAAACAAAACGAGGATTATTCGTCTTTTTTATTAACCCGGGAATGGTTGCTGAACACAAACCAATATTTAAAACAGTGTCCATCATACCAGGCATCGAACTGCGTGCACCTGACCGACAGGATACAAGAAGCGGATTTTCAGGATCACCATATTTCATGCCCATAATCTCTTCGGTTTTTTTCATGGCTTCCCATACTTCAGGCATTAATTCCGCCGGAAGCTGACAATTATTGGCATAATACTCCGTACATACTTCAGTGGTTATTGTAAAGCCTGCAGGTACAGGCAAACCTAACAGACACATTTCAGCCAGATTGGCTCCCTTTCCTCCGAGCAGGTTTTTCATGTCTGCTTTTCCTTCGGCCTTTTTATTCCCGAAAGTGTAAACACGTTTTATCGTTGACATTGCTTTATTTATTTAATTATTAACTACTTAGAATTATAAGTTTAATTTTAAAAAGCACAAAGGTAGTTAAAAATTATTTGCTTTTAAAAGTTATAACCAAAATTATCTGCCATAAATCAACGTTGGACGGTACAGTCTGTTTTACCTTTTTTATGAACTTATGCAGTTAAGGTGCATAAGTAAAGCACCTGATTAACCCAAGTACGATGAATTTATAAATTCATCGTACTTGGGATAAAATGTTTTT
Source organism: uncultured Bacteroidales bacterium (assembly GCA_964489905.1). Classification (GTDB taxonomy): domain Bacteria; phylum Bacteroidota; class Bacteroidia; order Bacteroidales; family UBA10428; genus UBA5072. The sequence continues at coordinate 1,027 of CAZBCB010000331.1, read as the reverse complement.
ATTTTTCTATTGATTAATCGTTCGAAATCGCACAGTATTTGTGCGATTATGTACTTTATGATTATATAAAATGTAGATATTGAATAAATAATTTATTGATTATTAATTATTTATAAAGTTTGGTATGGCAATTGTTTTTATTTCTGAAAATTTAACAATTAACCCAAACGACTTATAAAAATGAAAAATTTTCTAAAAAGCAGGAATTTTTTCGTAAAACTTCTTGTTTTAATGATTTTTACAGTACCGAAGGCAAATGCAGTTATGCCGGTGAAAGACGCATCGAGCGGCCAGGATTTTACGGTCACCGAGACATTGCCATGCCCTGTTGATAGTGATGATATACAGACATGTGTCAAAAACAGGATAATTTACCCTGAAAAGGCTATTGCCCAAAAAATTGAAGGCGAGGTAATTATTGAGTTTACTGTTGATGAAAACGGGGATGTAATACGCACATACATTATTAAAGATATTGGAGGCTGTTGCGGAATGGCTGCCTCATGTGCTATACAGAAAATGAAATTCCGCCCGGCTATTCAAAATGGTTTTCCGGTAGCATGCACGATGAAAATTACTGTGCGGTTTGAATTAACCTGATGATTTTTAATGCTTTTTTATGTATTTCGAGCGTGGATGATATCGCATTATAGTATCCCTGAGATATTCACGGTCTAAATGCGTATATATTTCAGTTGTTATTATTGACTCATGTCCAAGCATTTCCTGCACAGCCCGCAAATCAGCACCACCGTCAACCAGATGTGTGGCAAATGAATGCCTGAAGGTGTGAGGGCTGATATTTTTTGTAATTCCGGCCTTACGGGCAAGTTGACGAACAATGGTAAAAATCATTACACGCGTTAGTTTGTTTCCGCGTCGGTTAAGGAATACAATGTTCTCGGATCCCTTTTTCGGTTTAATCTGATTGCGGTAATGCTGTATATAATACTGTATTTCTTTAATAGCTTTGGCGCTGATAGGTATAAGTCTTTGCTTGCTTCCTTTCCCCTGAACTTTAATATAT
>CAZBCB010000330.1:0-4005 GCA_964489905.1 uncultured Bacteroidales bacterium | reverse complement strand
TTCCAAAGAAATTTCAAACTTTTATAGCTATTTATGTGATTCCACCTGGATGTTGAAAATTTTAAAAGGCTATTATTACAAACATACTGCACTTGATCCCGAGATGGGCTACCGACCCCGTTATACGATGGCTGATACTCTCCGCGGGTCGCTCCGTCCTGAACGTGTTTGTTTTGATGTGTTTTATTATAACCTGCGTGTAAAAATTATTCCAAAAGGAAGAAGGATTGAAGGAACCAGCGAAATATTTTTTACAGTTACTCAACCTACTTCACGGATACAAATAGATCTGTTTGATAATTTTAAAATAGATACCATTTTATGGAAGAGCCGGAAACTTGATTATAAAAGACAATATAATGCTCTTTTTATTGATTTTCCAGCTGAATTATTACCCGGTGAAAAACACAGCATCAGCATTACATATTCGGGAAAACCTGTCATAGCTTCAAATCCTCCATGGGAAGGTGGATTTGTATGGAAAAAGAATAAACAATCTGGACGATGGGCTGGTGTGGCATGTGAGCATTTAGGAGCAAGTTCATGGTGGCCTAATAAAGATCATCTGAGCGATAAGTCCGATTCAATGCTTATAAGTATTGAAGTACCTGATAATTACAGAGCGGTATCAAACGGTGTACTTCGTGAAGTGAAAGATGCAGGCAAAGAATACAAGCAGTATTCGTGGTTTGTCAGTTATCCAATTAATAATTACAACGTTACTTTCTATATGGGCAAATATGCAGAGTTTACCGATACCATCATAACACCTGATGGACCGTTACTGCTCAGGTATAATGTTTTTCCGGAGAATCTTGAAAAAGCAAAAAAACATTTTGAACAGGTTAAAGAAATTCTTCCTGTATATATTGATTTATTCGGACCTTATCCGTTTATGCGTGACGGCTACGGTCTTGTTGAATCGTTATATGAAGGTATGGAGCACCAGACAGCTATTGCCTACGGAAATGCTTACGATAAGCCAAACCGGCAGGAGTACCGTGATAATAAATATGATTTTATTATTGTCCATGAAAGTGCTCATGAATGGTGGGGAAATGCAGTTACTGCCGCTGATATGGCTGATATATGGCTGCATGAAGGGTTTGCTACCTATGCTGAATATCTGTTTCTTGAAAGAATTTATGGAAAGGAAGAATACCTGCATGAAATTGCCCAAAAATCAAATTATATTTATAATTTCTGGCCTCTGGTACAACATCGTGACGTAAATGAAAATGCCTTTGCAAGCAATGATGTTTATAACAAGGGAGCTATGTTGCTGCATTGCCTCAGATGTACAATAAATAATGATTCATTGTTTTTTAAAATTATAAAAGACTTTAATGTGATGAACCGCTACAGGTCACTGGCATCCGATGATTTTATAGCGTTGGTTAATAATTATACCGGTAATGATTATCGGCCGTTTTTTAATAAGTTTCTTTATGATAAAACACTCCCCGTCCTCCTTTATTCTTATGATAATGTTGGCGATAAACTGATTATTAAATATAAGTGGACAGGTGTTGAAGACGGATTTACCATGCCATTTGGTATTGAAACCGATAACAATACAGCATACCGCCTGGAAGCTACTACCACTGAACGAGAGATTGTTTTGGAGAATACCACATGGTTTAATTTTTATAATCAATGGAATGGATACGAAGGTTGTGCAGATCATTCCTTTACCTATTTCAGGACCCAATGCCAGAATTTTTAATAAACCCAGGAACGATGAATTTTTCAATTCATTCTGCTTCGGATAAAAAATAATCAGGCGGCTAATAATATAGATAAATTACCAACAGTTATTTTTACATTTCGTTTATACTTTTTACTTTTACGGTAGCATTTAAGTTAAAAACATCCAATATTGAATAACATAGGTAAATTTCTGATTATTTCTGCCTTGTCTCTTTGGCCGGTTGTGTATGTGTCGGGACAGTTTCAGCCTGCAGAGGTGAAAAAATCAACCGAAAGGGTACTCATACAGGGGCGTTATTATTTCATTCATACTGTGCAGAAAGGACAGACATTTTATTCGATATGCAAGGCCTATGGTGTGAGCCAGGAGGTTGTGCTGCAAAATAATCCCGGCATTAATCCTCAGACACTTGCTGAAGGCCAGGCATTGCGTATTCCCGACTTTACTCAGGAAGTTGTTGCCGAACCTCAGGAAGATAAAATTAAGGAAGATAAACGTTTTTATTATCACACAATTAAACAAGGACAAACTGTATATTTTCTTTCAAAAAAATATGATATTCCTGAAGAATGGATTTATCAGTTTAATCCGACTGCAAGGGAAAAATTATCAGTGGGTGAGGTAATGCTGATTCCTAAGAAAAAATCTTTTGAGTCAATTCTTGCATCTGTTGACACAAGCGAATTCTGGTATTACACGGTAAAAGAAAAAGACACCTTGTATTCCCTGTCGCAGCAATATGGAGTAAGCATAGCCACTATTATTAATGAAAATCCTCAGTTACAGGAAGGTCTAAAAGCCGGAACTATAATTAAAATTCGCAAGTCAGCTGCGCTGGAGACTAATAAACAGATTACCGATTCGTCTGAATTTCTTATTAAAGAAACAACATGCAATGAAGAACCTGTTAAAAAACGTGAATTAAAAATTGCATTACTATTGCCTTTTTATTCCGACCTGAGTTTTGAAGAACCCGTTGAATTAACCGAATCAGATAATTATGAAATACCCGAAAACCCGGTTAAGATGCAACAACTTTCCATTGGCCGGAGCTTTTTTGAATTTTATGAAGGTTTTTTACTTGCACTCGATTCACTGAAAAAAACCGGATCTGTGATTAAACTTTTTGTTTATGACACAAAGAGGGATACATTAAAAACCCTGAAAATTATCAGTGAACTCTATTCCATTCAACCCGATCTGATCATCGGACCGGTGTATTCTGATGACGTCAGACTTGTGGGTCAATTTGCAAGGAATCAGGGTATTAATCTGATTTCACCCCTGTCAACACGCAGTGAACTTGTCATGGAAAATCCGAGTATCATTCAGGTTATTCCTTCTGAAGAAGTTGAATATAAATTATTTGCAAAATACATTTCACAATACAGGAACAAACCTGTCATCCTTTTCAGGGATGGAGACAGTGTATCATTAAAACAAACATGGAAACTCAAAAAAGAGCTGATGGCTTGTTTTGAAACTGACTCCTTGTGGAATCCGTTGAACCTGAGAGATTATAAAATCAATGACTCTACGATAAGAAAACTTGGAAAAATATTGAATCATGATGCTGAAAATATTATTATTATAGCTTCAAATAATGAACCTGATGTTACTGAATTAATCGGAAAGTTGTTTTTATATTCAAGAGTATATAAGATGGTAATTTATGGAATGCCTGCATGGCAGGTCTGGAAGAGAGTTGATGTTAATTATTTTCATACTCTTCAAATGCAATATTATACTCCTTTTTATATTGATTACAATAACCCATATGTAAGGGAATTCATAAGGAAATGCCGTAATTTATACGGATTTGAACCGTATGAAACCACAACAAAAGGATATAATTTCAGTATGCTGGGTTATGACATTGGCTTTTATTTTATCAGTGCACTTGAAAAGTTTGGAAGAAATTTTGCACCCTGTCTGGATAATACCGGCACGTCATCATTACTCACACCCTATTACTTTGTTAAAACAGGTGAAGGATATACCAATCAGACAATCCGCATCATCAGATATAATAGTGATTTTACTGTTGAGGTTATTGAGAATCTTAAGTCAGATGTGATGGTTCAGGAAGGCGAATAGACCCAAGTATGATGAATTTATAAATTCATCCAGGCTGATAAAAATAGAAAGTGCAATACAGATTGAATAAAATTTGTTTACAAGAAAACTATTTTTAAAGGGATTTGTCAATTGATTTTTTCAATTAACGAATTGGGTTAATTTCTCAAGCCAACAATAAAAATGGGGTGAAAAATTGAGTAAAAAATTATACATTT
>CAZBCB010000329.1:0-4022 GCA_964489905.1 uncultured Bacteroidales bacterium | reverse complement strand
CTGCTTGTTGGAGGTTGTGGTGCTGAATACGGTGGACGTAATTCTTCAGTAATGTATATTACTACCATCGACGGAAATCAAAATGAGCTTCACGGTGAAATAGAACCAAGTTCTTTTTATTCAAAACTCTTTCTTGAGTTTCCTGCCGGTAAAAATGCTTCTATGATGCTGGCTGGAAGATACTTCCTGGATGTGCCGTCTTATTTTATTTTTCTAAACAAGAATTATTTCTACGACTATAATATATCATACACCAACCGGATTAATTCCCGAAACAGATTGACTATCAAATACTTTGAATCAAAAGATTTTACAGGTTATAATTTTAATACTTTTTACCGTTATTTTGGTAACACTTTCAATACCGATATTTACGATAATTTTATCCTGCAACAGAGAAACGACTGGAAAAACAGAGCTGCAACCATTATTCACAAGCTTGTAATATCACCCAGGGCATATTTACGGACACAGGTATATTATTCCTCTCATAAATCCAAAAATTTTTCCGGCCTCGATTTTGCATTCTCCGTTCCGCAGGATGATGATGATGATACGCTAAAACTGCATTGGAAATCAAACAACAGGTTATGCAGTGAAATTATTGATATTGGTATTAAGACAGCCTTATCCGTAAGGCTTGCCAGTTTTATGGAAGTTTTATCAGGAGCTGAATACAATTATTACACCTTCCGAAACAGTATTATAATCAATGATATCAATAATGGTGAGTTTGCCCGCTATCCTTCAATTATTGCTGCCTTCATTGAAGATAAAATTACCACAGGCCCATTTTCTGTGCGGCCGGGTATAAGGTTTACCAACTATCATAACAGTGGATGGCTTTATGAGCCACGTATTAATGCATCGCTGAAATTACCCTTTGACTTCAGGCTTAAAGCTGCTTATGGCCAATATCTTCAATATATTATCAGCATGAACTCCAATGAGCTTGAAATGAGCCAGATAGTTGATTATTATTATCCGCTATGGAACTTAAAACCCAGCAAATCGGTACATTATATTGCCGGTATTGAAAAAAACCTGAGCCCTTCACTCAGCTTATCTTTAGATGTCTATTATAAGGATATTCCCAGAATTTATGTATTCGACATGAATAATTTTTATGGTATTTCTGAAAGATTGCAGCAGGGAAAGGGTAAAGCTTATGGAATTGAATTGTTGGTTAACGGAAAAATCAAACACTTATCAGGTTGGTTATCTTATAGTTATTCCAGGTCAACACGGCAGTTTCCGGGCTCGGAAATAAATGATGGCAAATCGTTTGAGTATGACTATACACGCCCTCATACCTTTAAAACGGTTGTCAACTATCAGCTCACATCAAATTATGCGTTAAATATGTCGCTTGTATTTCTGTCAGGAGCTAAAAGAAGTATAGAAACTACGCTTCAGAGCTATTATTATTATGATCCGGTAACAAACCAGACTACTTTTTTCCCTTTGTATACCACTAATGAAAAGAACGCTGCAAGGATGCCTCCTGTAATAAACTTTGATATTGGCATAAAAAAGAAACTATTGACTGGTTTTGAGAAACAACTTGCTGAATTATTAAAGGCAGATGATTCATACGTAACGGTTACGATAAGAAATATTCTGTTTTTATACAGAAATGTGGAATTCTATTTCCCGGGTGGCAGTATTCCCGGATATAATGATAAATATATACCGTTTGGTTCAAATTATTTTCCGTCGGTAGGATTTAGTTATACTTTAAAATTCTGAAATATGAAAAAACTGGCATTATATACTTTAACCTTCATAGTCATCATTTCAGGCGGGTGTAAAGATATGGTTGATTTTTACCTTGGTGTTCCGCTACAACCGGTAATCGATAAAAATGCCTTTGTTCCCGGTCTTAATATTTTCGGTATTATCAGGCCTGATTCCACAATGGGACATAACAATTCATATATCATGCTGCAAAAGGCGCTTCCTGCAACAGGCAGTGATGATAGTTTAGAAATTGATACAGCCATAGTCAAGGTTTTTTTGGGTTATAAACCGGCTGAAAATTCGTTATGTTATTTCTTACCTACAGATTACAACGGTATATTCAACGATGATTATTACCGTCCTCAATGTGATTTTTTGCCACAGGCAGGTGATACCATCCTGGTGGAATGCACCTACCTGGAATTACCCGTACTAAAAGGTTTCACCATTGTGCCAAACAAACCTTTCTTACTGGAAAATACGATATTAAGAACAGAAAATGCTTTATCTTTTGATATAAGAAAGGATTCAAGTATTTTTATGTATGACATTTATTTATATTATGGTAATCAGATTGTTAATTATTTAAGAATACCTGCCTCTGTAAACACGGATACACCTGTCAGGTTTTCTCAGCAGGGTATTGATGCTGACAGTCTGGTTCTGTATGGATATGATTACAATTTTTCAAATTATTATCTCACATCGAATACATCGTTAAATTTTAACAAATACCGTGAGACGTTCACTACGGTTACGAATGGTTATGGTGTTTTTGGTTCACTTAATCTGGCAGGTTATAAAATAAAATGAGATTAGTAAACAGAAACGCAATGTGTTATTAAATATTTATTGTGTTTCTATTGACTAATCTCTGATAAAATAAAAAAACCACTGTAAATCCTTAAGTTGTCTACAGTGGTTTTTTTCAAAAAACAGCTGTTCAAATATTTTAATTTCGCAGCAAAAATGCGAATTTGGAACAGCCCTGACTAACTTCTGCGAAATTTGTTGTTTCCAAATTTGCCTCTGGAATTGTTGCCGTTGCTTTCTTTAGGCCTTGCCTCATTCACGGTCAATTCCCTGCTGCTGAATTCTTTTCCATTAAGATTTTCAATGGCTTCGCGGGCTTCGTCATCGTTATCCATTTCAACGAAAGCAAAGCCTTTGCTTCTGCCAGACATCTTGTCTGTAATAATTTTCACCGAAGAAACCTCTCCATATTGTTCGAAAAGATTTCTCAACATGTCTTCAGTAGCCTGATAGTTTACGTTACCTACATAAATGTTCATAAAAAAATAAATCTAAAAAGTTATAAAATCGTACAAAGGTAAGACAATTTATTAAGAATAACTCAAAAATAGCGTATTTTATTAACCATAATCCGGATTAAAATTTCAGAATGCTTATCCTACAAGTTATTATCATCATTTTTTTGGATAGAAAAAATTTCTTCTATCAATGATTTATATTTCTGCATGAGGAATTTTCTTTTAAGTTTCAGTGTGGGCGATAATTCACCGGTATCAGGTGACCATTCTTCGTGCACAAGCCTGAAACGTTTAATCTGGTCAGTTGCTCCGAGCTGCTTATTGGTTTCATTCACTACCCGCTGATAGCGTTCAATAACCTTGGGATGTGCAATCAATTCCTGGTTATCACGGTATTGAATATTATGAAGGGAAGCCCAGTTGTGCAAATACTGAAAGCATGGTGAAATCAGGGCGCTGGCAAATTTCTGTTTTTCGCCAACAACCATTGCCTGCTCAATAAACGATGATTCTTTCAGTTTGTTTTCAATAAGCTGTGGGGCAACATACTTTCCGCTTGAAAGCTTGAATATTTCTTTCTTGCGATCGGTGATCTTCAGGTATTTATCCTCAACGATAATACCAATATCTCCGGTATGAAGCCATCCTTGTTCATCAATTACCTCGCGGGTGAGAGCTGGCTCTTTATAATAACCTTTCATTACATTCGGGCCTTTGCATAATATTTCCCCATCGTCAGCAATTTTCACTTCAACACCAGGAACAGGAGGTCCTACTGTCCCCACTCTTACTTCTCCCGTAACAGGTGGCCTGTTGGTTGTAATTACCGGCGATGTTTCTGTCATCCCGTAACCTTCAACAACAGGGATTCCAGCTGCATTAAAAATAATAGCAAGCCGCGGCTGCAATGCAGCACCACCTACCACAATTATTTCCACTGCCCCGCCAAGAGCCTCCCTCCATTTGTTAAATATCAACTTATCAGCAACACTGAGTTTCAGTCTGTAATAA
>CAZBCB010000328.1:0-4024 GCA_964489905.1 uncultured Bacteroidales bacterium | reverse complement strand
AATAATATTCAATGAAGGATTTTTTATAAGCAACTCATTCATTATTTTTTCAGCTTCTGTTTCATTTCCCATACTCTTCAATAACCATGCGGTTAAAAAATTATTAAAATCTCCTGATAAATTTTTATGCCCTACAATTTTTTCGCTTAATTCACGAGCAGAACAACTATCTTTTAACTTTAAATAACATTGCATGGCAACAAAATCTTCAAGTCGTTCATCTACCTGGTATGGCTTACCTACTCCAAGATTAATAGGCCACTCACGTGACACACTTATACTCAGAAGAGCTTTCCTATATTTCTTAGCCTTCATGAATTCCAGTGCATTGCCCAAATTAGCATTACGCCAAATTGTCCGCCCATCTGTCGCCCCCTCGTTAGGTATGACCTGAATGGATTTAAGAATGTTGACACAGTCTGCATATTTTTTATTCATTTCCGGCATCTTAGCATATTGTAATCCAATATAATAATTTTGAGGATGTTTCCTATAAAAAGTCCGCGCAATTTCCTCATCTCTCTGTGCATTACCCTTTTCAAAATAAAATTTTGAAGTAAACAAACCTGGCCGCCAATCATTGCCTGCCAATTTTAATACCTGTTCAATATCAGATGTGGCCTGCTGGCTTTGAGCATCTTCTAATTTTAACCTTAATATATAAAAAGGATAAAAATCTGGCTCATTTCCACATTGATTTAAAGCAATACAGGCCTTTTTATCGGCGACCAAGGCTAAATAAATCAATCATTCGTAATAATTTATTATCCAATTATTTGAGTTAGTTTTTGCCCATTCTAAAGGTTTAAGAGTTTCTACCCTAAAAGAAAATATAAAATCAGGATTCTGATCTATTGCCTTTTTCAATAAATCAACAGCAAATTTCTCATTTCCAGAAAGATGATTAAGATAAGCCCTCCAGAACAAAATAATCGCATGATTTTCGGGTGCAAGTTCCAGTATGCTTAATGCATCGAGAAGCTGGCCATTTTTAAAATACCAGAGCGCATAATCAAGATAAGTTTCACAAGGCAGTTCGTTTGAAATATATTTTTGAGCTTCTGTTTTATTTACAATTGAAGGATTCATGAGGTATCTTTCAAACCTAATAAAATGATTTAGAGGATCTTTGTTGAAAAGTTTAAATAATAAGCGCTCAGCTTCATTATGTAATCCCAATTTCCGCAGACACAGAACCTTCAGCTGAACAGCCTCTGAGCTAAGTTGGTTATATAAAAGACTCTTTTCAGCATAATGCAATGCTTCAGTAAAACATTTTCTATTAAGAAAAATAGAAGCCAGTGCATTAAATGCAGCAGTACGCATGAGGACACTCGCCGAAGCAATAGAAAATCCGTCAATGGCTGAAGCAGTATCTCCTGTAGCAAGAGCCGCAAGACCGTACATCATATTGGCTTCAGGTTCATACGTATCAATTGGCAATGCTTTTAAGGCATAATCCAATGAGATTTCATAATCTGCCTTTCGGTAACAAAGATTTGCCATGCCTGTCAATGCAGGGACAAACCATGGATCCTTTTCCAACGCTTTTAGATATTCATTTTCAGCATTTTTATACAAACGCTGCCGTTCCAGTTCTTTTCCTTTTATGTAAAGTGCATAAGCTGTCTCCCAGTTAAATTCAGAAGGAGATTTAAACGGTCGTTTAATTTCATATTCCCTCCTGTCTGTCTGAAAAAATAGTTTATTATTTAACCAAATACTCAGTTTTTGATAATCTCCTTTAAAGTCGAATGAATCAGCAATAGGCTGCATAGGACTGGAGTGAATTTCTTTACTAAAAACAACTTTTTTATCATTTCGAACCTCCATAATCCCATTGACCGTTTCATTTGGACAAAACCACAACTTTACTTTATTGTTTAGTAACTCAATATTTACAGAACCAGCATTATTGGCAAATTTCAATCCATGTGTTCCCTTCACGGGAAACCAGTATTCAGTCCATTCATCTGTCGAGCCAGGAATAAACCCTGTGTGTTTAAACGGGGTTAAACTGCTGCTCTCAATTGCCTGGTTAAACGATCTTCCAGACTGAAGATCTGTATATTGGCCGTCAGTATCTGTTAACAGTTTTTCCCAAATCATTCCTTCATCAGATAAGCCCCAGATCCATATTTTCTTGCCCGGCTCATCATCATATAAGGAATAGTGAGCAAAACCAAAATCATCATTATGCCAGTAAGCCTCGTAAAAAGCTGTTGTTTCACCAAACACATGATATGACTTATAACTTCCGAAATTATTGTTATCATAAAAACTGATTTTTCTGTTCTGTTCATCAGTTGGCCATGGTGCATAATTTCCGTCATGACCCAGGTGATATTTCCCCGGGAAAATATATTCCAGATTCCCTTCTGTTTTTATGCCCACATTCATCCAATGATAATAGGATTGTTCCTGTTTTGTAGGATTATCCCAGATTGAATGTGTTGTAAAATAGGCTTTATCTTTTGGAAGATTAATTTCTACGCTCCATCTGGTATGGGAAGGAAGATCGATGGCCCCAACAAAGCAACTCACACTGCCATCATCATTTTTACGGATCATATAGTCAACAGGAGTGGAACATGTAGGAGTATGGCCTATAATACCAAAATTCATTTCAATTCCACCGGATGTCCAAGGTCCCCTCAGCGCAACGTCACGAAATTTGACAGTGTGATTATAATATATAAATTCCTTGCCACTCGATTTTTCAACAGCTCCCTAAATTTTGCCTCGTATTTCAGGGATTACCCATAGTTTAATATAGTCATTCTCCATTTCAATCATCTTCCAGTTGCGCATACTCCCTTTATTAGAATAGCAGTCATACCGGAAATAGGGAAAGATTTTTCCAAACTCCGGAACCGGATTGGGATCAGAAAACGAATACGTATTTAGCTGAACTGTTTTTTCGCTGATTGTCGCCACCTGGGCATTAAGTAATGACAAAGGCATGCAAAGAAAACACAGGATGATCTGTTGGTATTTTCTCATAACAGAAATGTTTTATTGGTTTAATCATTTTCCTGAATGTAAATCAGCCAGCCTTTGGTGGGTTCAACTGAAAAAGCATCCTCAATGCCGGCCGTCTTTCTAGGCTGAAAATCTTTAATTTCAGGTGCAATCAGAATAGCTCTTTGCGGATCGATTCCAAGTGCTTTCCAATCAACCACCAGTCTGAAAGAAACTGTTTTAGTCGCCCAGCTGGCAACTGAAACCAGCGTTTTTTTATCCTTCACATAAGCTGCTGCATATACGTCAGGATTATCAGTTTTAACAGGACATTCTTTCTCCCAATAACCGATCATTTTTGACGTCCCGATTCCAAATTCATCCCATATCTTCCATACAGGACGGGGATCACACTTTACTGTTTCTGTAATCCACGGATAACGGACCGTCATGCCATACACCATTCCTCTCCAACGGTTACCGCCACCCTGCAACATATCACCCATCAATCCGAACGGTATACCCGATACTTCAACGAGCCAGTTGGCAGGATCCATGGCATTGTAATCGAAACTTTCGCCAAACCATATTTTATCAATATACGGGAAATACTCTGCATATTGCATTGCCGGACCTTTTGAAAAAGCTGTATTGGAATGAAGATCAATAAGACAACCAGGTTTTTCATTATCCAGCACTTTCCTGATTCGTTTAATGATTCTCCTATCATAACTTACATCATCCAGATATAGGCCGTCAATATCAACATTTTTTAAAAGCCAGTTCAGACCTTCAATATAATAGTTATACCAGCGCGAATCACCGGGAGCATTTACAATCGACGCATCAGGGCTCTTGTCTTTAAAATGCTGGTACCACTGTGGTAAATACCCATCGATAAAATGTTCGCGCAACCAGGGATAACCGCCTCCCTTGCCGTCACCCAGTATTTCATGTCCCAGGCTGCGAAGTGCCCATATTTCTGGGGGATAATTGGTCAGCTCACGGATTTAATTCCTTTTTGGTGTAACTGTTTTACAAACCACTTCATTGAATCACCTGC
>CAZBCB010000327.1:0-4041 GCA_964489905.1 uncultured Bacteroidales bacterium | reverse complement strand
CAAGCGGACTGAACAAACTGAGGAATGGCATTTATCTGGTAAGTATTTCCTGCAGTTCGGGAGTTTTTAAATCTAAGCTGTTGAAAATTAGTTGAATATTGATTATTTTCGATTTTTTAATCATGCCGTGTTAATCAAAGAATTAAAATCCTTCCCAAAGTCAGCCTTGTTCCTGTTTATTGCCGGATTCATGCAACTGTTTTCCTTTTTGAATGCATACAGTGAGGGCAATAGCATCACTGACAGCCTTTATCATATTTTAGGCAAATCACGGCAAAAAGCTGCACTGATGAATGAAATAGCCGGTGAGATCCAGCATATTTCACCTTCTGAAGCGTTAAGAGTATCCTTTAAAGCATTGGAAACATCAATTAAAGAGAAGAATAAAAAAGAAGAAGGCAATGCATTTTTTAATATGGCAATAGCCTATATGGCATTGGGAAATTATAGTGCCTGTGACAGCATGCTTTTAAAAGCAACCGGGATATACAAACAATTGAATTACCTGAAGGGGATGCTTCAGGTAGAAAATGCACAGGCTAATCTCAGTTTCATGTATGGCAACCTGAACAATGCAATGGATTTATTCAGAAAAAACCTTGTTGAGGCAATACAGTATAATTTTACTGAATTGCAGATAACGAATTTATCAGGTATCGGGCGTATATACTGGATGCAGGGTGAATATAGGCAGGCTCTGGAACTATATAATACAGCAAAACAACTGGCTCTTGATACTCAAAATAAGTATATGCTGGGGATGATTTTTCTTTTTACCGGCATCGTATATCAGGATATGGGATTTTATGAACTGGCCGTAGATAACATGCAAAGTTCACTGATGATTTTTGAAAAAATGAATTATCATACCAAATTACCCTATGTGCTTAATTATCTGGGCTCGGTTTATTTTGATTTTTATGAATATGATAATGCTTACCATTATATTAACAAAGCTCTCGGAATTTTTGATAAAACAGGTGACACATGGGGAAGAGCATTATCATGCAGGTATCTGGGAAGGATTTATAAAGCAAAATTCATTCTTGATTCAGCACAACAATTTTTTAATGAGTCATTAATACTGGCAAAACAACTGAACGACCAGAGCGGAGAATTATATTCACGGCGGTTTCTGGGCGAGGTCTTTCTTGATCAGGGGAAATATGAAAATGCTTCCGCTTTATTTAATGAAAACCTGCAAAAAACATACATTGAAAAAAACAGACAGGAGAAAGTCAATAATCTATACGATCTGGGATTATTACATATTAAAAGAAAACAATATCCTTCGGCACTCAGATATTTGCATCAGGCCGCTGCTTTGGCCGATTCATTGCATCTGTTTTATGAGAATATGATAATAAACAAACATATCTCACAGGTTTATGAGCAATCAGGAAATTATAAGGCTGCTTTTTATTATATTAACATATACAAATCTCTCAGTGATTCTATTTTTTCAGATAAAAGAAGGAAGAACATTGAGGAGTTACAGTTGAAATACGAAACCGAAAAAAAGAATAATGAAATAAACCAGTTACGGCTTCAACAGTTGAACCAGCAGGCGCTGATCAAACAGCAAAGGGTTATAGGTTATTCAATGGCTGCTGGTTTGGTGTTGGTTATATTTATAGTTTTCATCCTATGGCATTCCTATAATCAGAAAAAGAAAGCAAACCATGAAAAAGAAGTTCTTTTAAAAGAAATTCATCACAGGGTTAAAAACAACCTGCAGACAATTTCAAGCCTGTTAAGCCTGCAAAGCAGCTATGTAGCCGATGAAAGAATCAAAGATGCCGTAAAGGAAAGCCAGGGGCGGGTTAAATCAATGGCACTGATTCACCAGATGTTGTATCAGCAAGACAGATTATCGAAAATTGATTTCGGTAAATATATTCATCAGTTGGTCAATGCAATATCGGAATGTTTTCTGCATACCGGCAAGAATATAAAATGCGAGCTGAAATGTGAACATGCTGAGCTGGACATTGACACTGCCATTCCGTTGGGACTGATTGCCAATGAATTGATTAATAATGCTTTCAAATATGCATTCAGTGAAACAGATACCGGTAAAATAAGCATTTCTTTACAACACCATGACAAAAATGCATATTCTTTTATTATTAAGGACAATGGTAAAGGGTTACCTGCAGAAATAAATATGGAAAACACACATACCCTTGGATTAAAACTGGTGTTATTGCTTGTAAGACAAATCAGAGGCGAAATTCAATATAAGGTTGAAAATGGAACAGAATTCCGGATTGTTTTTCCCGACGAAGTCGGGAGCCGGGACATTTCATAAAAATCTCGTTTCAGGATATGTTTGGGTAAAATAAATTCGTGGATAGATGGTTCAAAAGAATAATCGTAATTTTTCAAACGGATTGGTGTTATTCGGTGGCGGTTTTTTTTCACCACAGAGGGCACAGAGAAACACGGAGAATTTTTCTCTGTGTAACTCGGTGGTGAATTAATTTATTTTACCTTCAATAATTTTAATTTCTTCTTCATTTAAATCAAACAACTCATATACCAGCTCGTCTATCTCCCGCTCCCAGTGGCTGGTGTCAGCCGACTTGTCCTTACGCTTTGCTTCAAGGATTTTATCCACCAGCTGCTCAATTTGGGTTACTTTGGGCTGTGTGGCTGGAGTTATGGGAGATATTATTTCCTTTTATTCCGTTCATTCAATCTTGCCTGCATCATTCTTTCTCTAATTCCACCTTCTTTGATAAATAATTCCTCTAGTTTTCTTATCTGTTGGTCAAGTAAGTAATTAGTCTGGTGAATAATACAAATTATAGTATTTGCTTCCTCTTCTGGGGTTTTTTTATTTGTCAAATATGACTTATATGACCTATTTTTATTTTTCGAAATTTTTCTCACAGCCAATGCCCGTTCATCATTCTTATCCCACAAAGGCAAATTTCTCACCCGAAGGAAATCCTTGTAATCATTTAGCAACTCTTCAAGACTCGCACGCGCCCCACCCATTAATTTAATTTCCATTTCTTTAGAAACACCAGATGCCATACTACCTTCAGCAATATTTTGTTTACCGCTGCGGGCTGCCTGCACCATCTGGTCGTGAGTGCGTGAACGCCGGTCAATGTGTTTATCACAGAAATATACTGTGGCATCATACACAATTTCTGCCATTTGATAGGACATTAACTTCTGATAACCGCCATGAGGGGGAATAAATTTGTAATTACTTTCATTCATTATATTTCCCTATTTAAATTATTTCAACTATCGAATTTATAATGATAAAAAATATGCTTTAATTTTTTGTGCCATCAATACTCTTCTCTTCATGAGAAATTCCTCATACCTATCGGCATCCATTTCCAGTATCTCATAAGGAATGCTATTCATGTCGAAATTCTTTTTCAATTCCTCTTCCGATGTTATGCCTCCGAATTTGCCTTTCCTATTCTCAGAATTTTTAAATAGTTCTTTTAAATATTCATATGGAGGTCTCGATCCAATAGCAATATTTATTTCACTTTGTGTCATTGCATAATTAGCAATCTGATTATAAACTCCTCTGTTATAGCCTTTCTTTTTCAAATATTCTTTTGGGAAGATATGATGTATATCTCCCTTTATTTCAATAAGGTCTTTTACGATGATGTCTTTTGAAAGAAAACCTTTATCGTTATTTTTAGCCTGTGCGGCAAGAAATACATTAAATGAAGGACTATTGGCAACAGAAGTATTCATCTGTTGAGGAAGGCCAATTTCCCAGAAAGCATCCGATAATTCTGCATTAAATACATTAACCAGATATTTTGTCCCGTCCTTATTAATTTGTTTAATATCGAAATCAAATTGAGATTCCGGAGAAGCTGAATATCTGCTTTTTAATAAGGATAAAACAAACCATTTTCTTACAAATGATTCAATTTCTGCTTGATTTATTCCTTGATCCCTTAAACTCAGGTACAAGATGTAACTAAAATTAATAGCATTTTGTGAACGGATTAGAGAAGGGTTAATAAAACCAGCTGAACGCAAAATCAATAAAAA
>CAZBCB010000326.1:0-4053 GCA_964489905.1 uncultured Bacteroidales bacterium | reverse complement strand
TTCCTGATTGGGAGAAAAAAATATTTTCATTTATTGAAAATTTTTTGGATGATTCAGATTACATCATACAGGAGAGCAGTGGTACAACAGGAGAGCCAAAAAAATTCAGGCTTTTGAAAAAAGCAATGATTTGTTCGGCGCAACAAACAGTTGATTTCTTTAATTTAACAAGTAATCAGCTTGCCTTGCTATGCCTGCCTGTTGATTATATTGCCGGCAAAATGATGATAGTAAGAGCGTTATTAGCCGGAATGCGTTTAGAATGGATAAGACCATCTGTGCAACCTGAAATTCCGCAGAAAAAATGCATAGACTTTTGTGCTATGGTGCCCATGCAGGTTTCTAATCTGATTAAAGATGAATTTGATTTTGATTATTTAAGAACGCTGATTATCGGAGGTGCTGAATTATCAGCTGAGATAGAGAAAAAGCTGCAAGATATAAAAACTTCAGTATTTGAAACTTTCGGCATGGCCGAAACTTGTTCTCATATTGCTTTACGAAGGGTAAATGGAACAAAACAGGAATTATCTTTTACCGTACTTCCGGAAGTAAAGATTTCAGCCGATCCAAGGAGTTGCCTTGTTATTGAAGCTACATATTTACCTGATAAAGTTATA
Source organism: uncultured Bacteroidales bacterium (assembly GCA_964489905.1). Classification (GTDB taxonomy): domain Bacteria; phylum Bacteroidota; class Bacteroidia; order Bacteroidales; family UBA10428; genus UBA5072. Next base: position 3,433 of record CAZBCB010000326.1, on the reverse strand, counting down.
ACCAATGATATTGTTGAATTAACCGGCAATAAAAAATTCCGATGGATAGGTCGGATTGATAATCTGATTAACAGCGGCGGATTTAAAATAAGTCCGGAAGTAGTTGAAAAAGAAATATTTAACAAAACCGGTTTTGAATTGTTTTTAGTAGGGATTCCTGATACAATACTTGGTTTTAAGCCTGTTTTGGTTACTGATCAGTGTCTTTCTTCCGGAGAAAAAGACTTTATCTTAGATGTAGCCAGCGAAATAATTTCATATTATCATATTAAACCTGAAATATATACTATTTTATCAATGCCTGATAACAGATCAATGAAAATTGACCGCAAAAGGCTTGCGAAACTGCTTATTGATCAATTAAAAGCAAATTAGATACGCATTTTTGAATTTAACCCAGGTACCATGGTTTACAAAATTCATTCGGGATCATAAAAATGAAATAGGGCAATGTGGATTTGAAATGCTTGTTTGCAGGAAATCTATTTATTAAGGAATTCATCAATTGAAACAATGTGATATTGTATTTCTATTGACTAATCTCAGTTTAAAAAATTTCAACCGTTGAGTATAAAAATCAAAATAATTTATTACAAATCTAAGCAGTATTTTTTGTATTATTAAAATAAATTGTATTTTTGCACTCCGCTTTTAAAGGGTGAATTGTAAAATCATTGATTATTAATTAAAAAGAACAATATAAAGTGGATACGCTTAGTTATAAAACAATCTCAGCCAATAAAGAGACGGCAAACAAACAATGGTTTGTTGTTGATGCTACAAATCAGGTATTGGGAAGGTTTTCATCGGTTATTGCCAGTATTTTAAGAGGAAAACATAAAACCAATTTTACGCCTCATGTTGATTGCGGTGATAATGTAATTGTGATTAATGCCGAAAAAATAAGGCTTACAGGTAAAAAATTGACTGATAAAGAATATATCAGCTATTCGGGTTATCCTGGAGGCCAGAAAGTAAGATCGCCGAAGGATATTTTATCCAAAAATCCTGCCCGTCTTATTGAGATGGCTGTTAAAAAAATGCTTCCGCGGAATCGTTTAGGTAACGCCATTTTCAATAATCTGTATGTTTATGCAGGTCCCGAACATCCTCATACAGCCCAACAGCCGAAAGAACTTAAAATAAATACCAGATAGTAAATATGGATACAGTAAATGCAATTGGACGCAGAAAAACCGCCATTGCGCGTATTTATCTCAAGGAAGGAAAAGGAAAAATAATAGTTAATAACCGGACATTTGAAGAATATTTTCCTTTACAACAGACACAGATTGACATTCAGCAACCTCTGGTTTTAGCTGAGGCAAATAATAAATATGATATCATTGTGAACCTTCAGGGTGGAGGTATCACCGGACAAGCTGAAGCTTTAAGACTTGCTCTTGCAAGGGCTATGGTCAAGGTGAACCCTGAGGTGAAAGAAGTATTAAAGTCAAACAAATTACTGACCAGGGATCCACGTGAAGTAGAAAGAAAAAAGGCCGGCAGGCCCGGTGCACGCAAGCGGTTCCAGTTCAGCAAACGTTAACCGAATTGAAACTAATGTTTAGTATCTAAATTGACAGGACTCATTGCGGAAACGGAATGGCTACCTGCCAATTGCTTAAATAAGAATGTAAACAAATTAAATCATGCCAAGAACAACAATCCAGGAATTATTAGATGCAGGTGTTCATTTTGGGCACCTCAAAAGAAAATGGAATCCTAGTATGGCTCCATATATATTTATGGAGAAAGACGGAATTCATATCATTGATTTGCAAAAAACACTTGTAAAGCTTGAAGAAGCTGCTGCAGCAATTAAGCAGATTGCAAAATCAGGAAGAAAAATACTTTTTGTTGCTACTAAAAAGCAGGCAAAAGACCTGGTAGCAGAACGTGTGAAAAAAGTGAACATGCCTTATGTCACTGAGCGCTGGCCGGGTGGAATGTTGACTAATTTCCCCACCATTCGTAAAGCGGTTAAAAAAATGGCTGCTATTGATAAAATGTCATCTGACGGGACTTTTGCTAACCTTTCAAAACGTGAAAAACTTCAGATAGCACGTCAGCGTGCCAAACTTGAAAAAAACCTGGGTAGTATTGCTGACTTAACCCGTCTGCCTGCTGCAATGTTCATTGTTGACATTATAAAAGAACATATTGCAGTCCGCGAAGCACGAAGGCTTAACATTCCAATCTTTGCCATGGTTGATACGAACTCTGACCCGAGATTGGTTGATTTTCCCATTCCTGCCAATGATGATGCTTCCAAATCAATTGACCTGATAGTAGATATCATTACGCAGGCCATACAGGAAGGGCTGGAAGAAAGAAAGATTGAACGCGAAAAAGAATTGGCTTCTGCTGATAAGAAGGGGAAGAAGGAAGAAGTTGTGGATGAAGAACATGAAGAACATGAAGAAGAAATGGAAGAAATAGTTGAATCAAAAGTAAAAGCTTCTGTTTCGAAAAAACCCATTCCTATGAAATCGGCTGCCAGAAAAGGCGCTAAAATTGATATTGACTTAGATGAAGATGAAATTTAATAAATAAGAGAATATGGCTATTACAGCAGCTGAAATAAGCAAACTCAGACAAATGACAGGGGCAGGTATGATGGATTGCAAGCATGCCCTTGAAGAAGCTAATGGCGATTATGATAAAGCCATAGAGATTATTCGAAAAAAAGGACAACTGGTTGCAAGCAAACGTGCCGACAGGGAAGCATCTGAAGGAGTAGTGCTTGCAAAAACCACTGCTGACAGTAAGCGTGGCGTTATTATTGTATTAAACTGTGAAACTGATTTTGTTGCCAAAAATGAAAATTTTGTAAAGTTTGCACAGTCAATTATTGATCTGTCCCTCGATAAAAACCCTGCTGACCTCGAAGCTCTGAAGCAACTTCCTCTGGATGGAAGAAAAGTAGGCGAACAGGTAATGGAACAGGTAGGAATTATTGGTGAGAAGATAGAACTTTCATATTATAATAAAATAGAAGCAGCGCAGGTTTTTTCCTATATTCATCCTGGCAATAAACTGGCGACACTTGTTGGTTTTAATAAAACAACAGATAACCAGGTTGGCAAAGACATAGCTATGCAGATTGCGGCCATGAGCCCCGTTGCTGTTGACAGGGATTCGGTGCCGGCCGAAACTATTGCCAAAGAAAAGGAAATCGCCCTTGAACAAACAAAAAACGATCCGAAAAATCAGGGCAAACCTGCCAATATCCTGGAAAAAATAGCAGAAGGCAAACTTGAAAAATTCTTTAAGGAATCTACTTTATTGAATCAGGAATTCACAAAGGATAGTTCCAAAACAATCAGGCAGTATCTTCAGTCAGTTGACAAAGACCTTATTGTAACAGGGGTTTTAAGGTATTCCTTAAAATAGGTTTTTAAATCATTATCACACTTTACAAAGTTGCTTT
>CAZBCB010000325.1:0-4081 GCA_964489905.1 uncultured Bacteroidales bacterium | reverse complement strand
TTTCGTTTAATGTGATGTTTTTAATGGTTAACTCAATAGCCGGAGATGAGCTGTCGACTGAATGGATAATCCGGGCACCTCCCGTTGCGGCATAGACCGAAAAACCCCCGGTATAACAAAAAACATTTAGTACTTCTTTATTGGCACAATAAGTTGATAACAAACGGCGGTTTTCGCGCTGGTCGATATAAAAACCAGTTTTCTGTCCATCGGCTACATTTACATAAAATTTGCAGTTATTTTCTTTAATAACGGTATCGTATTGATTACCAAATAAAAATTCATTTTTTGCCTTTAATCCTGTTTTTTCAGGTATCGTCATTTCACTCTTGTCATATATGGCAAAGATATTTTTACCATACAGGTCTTGAATAATTTCAGCCAGCATGTGCCTGATTCTGTACATTCCGGCTGAATGAATCTGCATGACAATAATGCCATTATAATAGTCAATGACAATTCCGGGCATTTCATCTCCTTCTGCGTTTACAAGACGGTACACATTTGTTTCAGTGTTATTAACCAGACCAAGTTGCTGACGCAAACGGAGTGCATTTTCAATTTTATTTTTCCAGTATTCTTTATTGGTTTCAACTCTGTCAAATGAAAAAATCCGCACTGAAATAGTACCTGCCTGATAATGGCCTTTTGCAAGGTACTCATTATCATATGAAAATATCTCAACAACATCCCCTTCGGCAGGGTGGCCTTCGGTTTTTTGGATGGCACCTGAAAAAATCCATGGATGCAATCTTTTTACCGATCGTTCTTTGCCTTTTTTTAAGATTATTTTTGTTGCAGGGTTCATTCCTTAAGGCTAAATTCCGGGATATTTCTTATGATTAAGTTTTTTATAAATTTCAAGACAAACCCATGCATCTGTTGCGGCATATTCAAGCTGTTGCAGTGAAAGCGTTTCCTCTTCCCAGTTTGAAGTCTGAAAACGCTTTGATATTCTGAATCCCAACACTTGTGCAGTTATTTTTTTCAGGCTTTTGTCGGCAATATTAAAATGGGTTACATATTGCTGCAGGTCAATGAATCCATCCGGCCTTAAGGGGCTGATACGATTTATTGCTTTCAGATCATCGCGAATGGCGACACCAATTTTTGTAATTCTGCTATCTTCGAGAATAAACTTGAGAAAGCCCGGTACTCCAATTTTATTGAGGCGGAATATGAAAGCATGTTCATGTGTGGCCAACTGAAGCAGCGCAACTTTATTGATTTTGCCTTTTCGAAAAGAAGGTCGGGTTTCAGTATCAAAACCAAACTCATTACAACTTTTAAGAAGTGGTTTTATTGAATGAAATTGAGGCAGGTTTTCAATCAGATGTATCTGACCTTCAAATTTTTTAAGAGGCAGGTTATCAATGAGCTCGTTATTAATTGTAGTCTGAAAATTATTATCATTCTTCATCATAAGTAATATCATCTTCTTCAGAGAACCAGTTTTCATCTGATTCATCATTTATATTGTCAAAACGTAGCTGGTTTGAAGTCAGTTGATGCCCGAAAAGTAACTGATGAATCGACTGTAATGTTTCAATAAGTTGAAGTCCCCAGTATTTTTCAAAGCTATCCCTGCAACTCCAGATTGCATCATTCATGGGTTGGGAGAGTCCGATTTCATAAAGTCTGTAACAGTCTTTAAGTTCTTTATATATATCAGTAATGGACTCGGCCAGACTGAAGCTTAGAATATCCATGCCCATGGTTTTGTTTTTCATTTTTATTGAATATGAACCATCGAATTTTTCAATAATGCTCTGAAGTTTGTCATGCACTGCAGCATACTCGTTTTCATGGACAAATTTCTGAGGTTCTTCTTCGTAGCAGTATTTTGGCTTTTTTATCAGGGCAGTTTGAGCATATACGTTGGCAAGTAAATTTTGCATGGCAGTAAGCAGCTCAACAGGCCTGGCTGATCCGGTTTTTTCAATATAATTGCAGAATTCACGGGCAGTTGCAATGTAATTTTTTATCTGAGTAGTTTTTAAATCTTCCATAATAAATAGCTGTTCCTGCAAATTAAGGTTAATTATTTTTAAACATCCAAAATTACGTTCAAATTTTTGAATTCATTGTGATTTTTTGACCAAAAAAAGTTTTTGGTCATCGGTGGTACTTATTATATTGTTTTCCATCATCCATCTGATAACCTTAATTACTTTTTCATGTTCAAAGGCCACACGGGCAAGTAAATTTTCAGTTTTAGCCGGTTCAATGGCCAGAATTGCCATTATTTCTTCCTTTATCATTTCCAATTCCTGTTGCTTAATATCCTGTTCATTTCTTTTTCTGCAGGCATCGCAATAATTGCAGGGTTTAGAAGTTACTTCCCCAAAGTATTTTAATAAGAACTGACTTCGACAGATATCATCGGTTGAAGCATATTTCAACATTGTCTCAGCCCTTTCGCGAAATCGTTCTTTTCTGAGTCTGTAATTTTCTTTGGAAATATAAAGATTTTTTTCATCAAGCCTTTCCTCAATAAAGGCTATCATGGGCGTTCTTTTTTGTTTTATGTATCTTATAATGCCCAATGAACTGAGTTTTACCAGATACTGAATCACAACTTCCTGGTCAACACCGGCTTTACGTGCAAGTGATGTTTCGTCAATTATGGTATATTCATTAAATACACCTGTATAGGAACGTAGTATTAATTTTATGAAAGAGTCAAAAGATGCATTGGCGATCTGAAATTTATAAAGATCATCACGATTGAGCAAAAATTTCAGCCTTGAGGGATTGTTTATTTCCTCAGTTAGTTCTATATATCCTTCTCTTTCAAGAATTTTCAGGCTGCTGAACGTTGTCTGAAGATTTAGTTTAAAAGCCGAAATAAAGTCAGCAATGTTAAAGTCGAAAATGCTCCCTTTTCCGCCACCGATAGGAATTCGAAGGAAATTTCCCAGGGCTGAATAAACAGTTTTTATGGTTTCAAGTTCCGGAAAGTTAATGCGCAGGCGTTGATCAATAACCAATTTGTCTGACTGAGAATACAATAATATTGCATAGGCACGTTTTCCGTCTCTGCCTGCCCTGCCTGCTTCCTGAAAATATGATTCAGGTGAATCAGGAAGATCGACATGAATTACAAATCTTACATCGGGTTTATCAATGCCCATTCCGAACGCATTTGTTGCTACCATTACCCTGTTTTTTCCTATTGTCCATGCCATCTGCCGGTCTGAACGAACTTCATAAGGCAGACCTGCATGATAATAATTTGCCGAAATGCCCTGTTTGTTAAGAAATTCAGAAATTTCGGCACACTTTTTCCGGCTTCTGACGTATATAATTCCACTTCCTGCTATTTTTTTTACAAGTTCAGTCAGGTCATTTTCTTTGCTTTCGGTTTTTTTAACAGTATAAATAAGATTTTCACGATAAAAGCTGCTTTTAAAAACATTTTTTTGTCTGAATAATAATTTTTCCTGAATATCATCAACAACTATAGGTGTTGCAGTAGCTGTGAGGGCAAGCACAGGTACATCAGGTATAAGCTTCCGGAGATCAGCTATTTTAAGATATGATGGTCTGAAATCGTAACCCCAGTGGGAAATGCAATGAGCTTCATCAACAACAATAAGATTTACATTCATTTCCTGTACACGGGCTCTGAATATTTCAGTAATCAGTCTTTCAGGAGAAAGATATAGAAATTTATAATCTCCGTAAATACAATTATTTAAAGCAATATCAATTTCTTCACGCGTAAGGCCTGAATGAACAGCCAATGCTTTGATTTGTTTTTTTTTCAGATTTTCCACCTGATCACGCATAAGAGCAATCAGTGGTGTGATTACAATGCAAATGCCTTTCATAGCGAGGGCAGGAACCTGAAAGGTAAGAGATTTTCCTCCTCCTGTAGGCATGAGTCCAAGTGTGTCATTTTTGTTTAATACTGATTTGATAATTTCTTCCTGCATAGGCCGGAAAGAAATATTGCCCCAATATTCTTTAACAATTTGCCGGTATTCTTGCATGGCATTTTATGTTAAAAAAATCTAAAAACAAAACAAATCAGGTATTAAATATAATTTTGAATCAATATTACTTCAAATTTTTGTAA
>CAZBCB010000324.1:0-4086 GCA_964489905.1 uncultured Bacteroidales bacterium | reverse complement strand
TAAAATAAAAGGCATTATTGTTACCGAAGGCACATTGCTTCCTGAAGAAGGTGCCGTAAAAGTCAGAACATTGCTGCATGAATTCAGACTCGATTCCATCCCTGTCGTATTGGGCAAAACATATAACAGGCCCGCCCCTCCATGGCGCGAGTTTAACAGGTCATTTCAACCTACTGTTAAAAATATCAGAAAAGCTGATACTCCTGATGCTTTGCCATGGCTCGAAAAAATACTGACATCATCTTCGGATCCATTCATCTATCTTTGTCTGGGACCCTTAACCACATTATCAGAAGCGCTGAAAAACAACCCGCAATTAAAACCAAAAATCAGCCGTATTATCTGGTATAATGAATCTGTTAAACCCTCAGGCGGATTTAATTATAACTTTGACACGCTTTCGGCTGACCATATTCTTGACCTGAAAATAAGGACAGATGTTATTTCCAATCTTAACAATAATGAAGCTTTCTGGGATTCTTCCATCTATTTTAATAATTCGTTGAATACAAATTTTTCACGCTATCTTAACCTTACGGGAAGCAGAAAAAAAATACTCGATAATCAACACCGCCATCACCTGAGAATTACCGATGAACTGGCAGCAATTTATCTTATTAATCCTGAATTATTTGATATAACTGTATTGTATCCCAATGTTTTCATCAGGTATAACAGAAATTATGATCTGGCTTCGGTTAAAGAATTGTTTTCTGATATCATCAAAGGCAGTTACAGCAGAGAAAATAATATAGTCTTTAGTGCTTTTCCTGTCCGGCATGAGATGTTTACCTATGATGTGCGTAAAATAATGGATTCGGTCATATTAAAGTATGGTTACGAAGAATGGAAGGCATGTGTGATGACCGACGAATTTCATGGTCATCTGGGAGTTTTTTCAATTGTAGGAGCTAAAATGGGCATTAAGGCCAGAGAATTGTTTCAGGTTGGCACTGATAAATTAATGGTTACTACTTATGCAGGCACCAAGCCTCCATACAGCTGCCTCAATGACGGTATTCAGGTAAGTACAGGTGCAACCATCGGACAGGGGCTTATAACCGTAGTCGATGATGGCAATAGAAGACCTGAAGCCATATTCACATTAAATAACAAATCATACCGCATTACCTTAAAAGAGGAATACCTCAAAAAAATTAACAGTGATATTGAAGAAGGTATTACCAAATTTGGCCTGGCAGATGATGGTTACTGGAAACTCGTGCGCCGTGCAGCACTGAGATACTGGCTTGAATGGGACAGAAATGTGATTTTTAATATTGAACCAATATACAATTAAAGAATATGGGGTCTGACCTGAATATTTTGTTAATTACCGCTGCCTCTGTTGGTTTTCTTCATACTGTAACAGGCCCCGATCACTATCTTCCTTTTGTTGTAATTTCAAAAGCCCGTAAATGGTCGCTTGCAAAAACATCGTTTATTACAATTCTCTGCGGTATAGGTCACGTTGGAAGCTCAGTTTTAATAGGTACTATAGGCATAGCATTCGGACTTGTTCTGTCGAAAATTGAAGGTATTGAGCGTTTTCGTGGTAATCTGGCTGCCTATGCTTTTGTAGTATTTGGATTTATTTACATGGTCTGGGGCATATACAGGGCAATACAAAACAAACCCCATAAACACTTTCATTTTCATGAAGAAGGTGAAGGCCATGAACACGAACACATTCACGAACATCATCATGACCACATCCATAATAAGGAAAAAGTAATAAATCTCACACCCTGGATATTGATATTGATTTTTGTCCTCGGACCATGTGAAGTACTTATCCCGATGTTGATGTATCCGGCGGCAGAGCATGGCACATTTGGCATTATTTCGGTATCGCTTGTTTTTGGCATCACAACCATTGCAACGATGCTAGCAATTGTCTTACTGCTGACAACAGGTTTTAACCTTCTACCGCTGGGTAAGCTTGAACGTTATACACACGTAATTGCAGGTGCAACAGTCTTTTTAAGCGGAATTGCTATTTTAATGGGCTTATAAAAAATAGCATTATCTCAAATTCGGGAAACAATATGTTTAAATATTTATAGTGTTTCTGCGGACTAATCTCCTCTAAAAATATGCTCTTGCAAACAGGTAATATAATATCTGCATTGCACCTTTCCCTATTTATTAACCCGGAAGAATCTGGTAATTCATATTTTTTGTAATAAACCAGATACTAATCCCGCATTTCAAACTCAATTTTCAGTTCATCGGCAATCTCTTTCAGGTCGGCAACAATAGCCGGCAAAACATTTATGCCTTCTTTTCTGAGAATTATTTCTTTCTCTCTTTCAGGATCTCCGGGGATAAGCACCTTATCCCTGCCAGCAGCAGGCTTTGCCATACGGAAAGTTGTAATCCACTCATCCATTTTTGCTTTAAAAACATCAGCAGGCTGAAAAGCATCAATGCGCATAGCACCGAAGAAATGACCTGTCCCCTCTCCTACCTTCTTCTCAAGCAAAGGTAAATAAGCTACCGAGGGAGGAACAAAAGGACCAAAATTAGCGCCTGATAAAACAGCTGAAAATATATCCACAATGGCGCTTAAGCAATAACCTTTATGGCTCCCGTGTTCATAGTCGCCTCCTAATGTAAGCATCGAACCTCCCTTTTTTAAAACAGAGGGGTCATCAGAAGGCCGCCCGTCTTTATCCTGCACCAGACCAAACAAAACTTTCTCACCTTTCTTTTCAGCAACGGCAAGTTTGCCCCGTGCAATAGGTGTTGTGGCAAAATCAGCCACAAAAGGTGGCTGCTTGCCGGCCGGAATAGCAACAGCAATAGGATTTGTTCCCATCATCTGGCTTACCGAAAATGTTGGTGCTACCAGCGGATTGGCATTAGTCACTGATATACCAATCATATCATGCTTAATTGCCATCATTGCATAATATCCGGCTATTCCGTAATGATTCGATCCGCGTGTCGAAACCCATCCGGTACCTGCCTTTGAAGCCTTGTCAATGGCAATTTCCATTGATTTTGATGCGGCCAGCATTCCTATAGCACCATCACCATCAACTACAGCTGTACTGGGTGTTTCATGAACAATACGTATGTTTGGCTTGATATTTATACGTCCTGCTTTCCAGAGCTGATAATAATCCTTAACTCTTATCATCCCATGCGAGGGAATTCCCCGCAGTTCAGCAGCTATAAAAACATCGGAAATCAATGTTGCATCGGCTTCATTACAACCCATTGCAATAAAAAAACGCTTTACAAAATCATGTAGGTATTCGTGTGTATACATTTCTGTGTTTTTAAATTTAAAAAAGCAAATATAATATGGTATATTTGTTCAACCAAACAACCAAAATATTCATCAAAAATGCAACCTAATATTCATGATTACAAAGAAAAATATATTTCAATTTTAAAACGCGAGCCAAATGCCGATGAAATAAAGCTTCTGTCATGTCTTATCAAAATGCTGGAAGATAACGACTTATTTTTCATTCAGAGCAAGGATGATAATCTGGTATATCCATCCTGTCCGACAGTATCAAAGTTTCATACCGGAAAGGAAAAGTCAGGTTTTTTTGGCATGTGTTATGCTGAAATTACTCCAGAAACAAATTTTCAGGTATGTAACAATTACTTCAGCAGGTTGTATCTAAAATTAGCTGCATGCGGTGCTGAGCCTGTTGCACAATCAGCAGCTCTGTTTGTGAATTTGTCCCATCATCAAAATGAATCTGGTATTATTAACAATTTAAAACAAGTATTTTCTTCTTCAAGCATACCATTAGTTAAGGAACATTTCTTCCGGAATGATAACCTCAGGGACAATGGTGTTTTAAGTTCACTTTTAGCAGCTGTTCCTTTATTTCCTGTCAACCTGCCTGAAAGAAAAAAAATGTATAAAATATTTCTTGCAGGACAATGCAATTTAGATAACAATAAAATATCCGGGAAAAAAGCACCTGATAACTTTGATGAAACTCTTAACTCAATATGCACCAGCAATATTTTATATGAGACCCTCACAGAACTCATTACCCTTAATGTTGCTGCCGGCATTGAAGTGCTGGATCAACAAGGTCTTCTTGGCCTTATGAT
>CAZBCB010000323.1:0-4146 GCA_964489905.1 uncultured Bacteroidales bacterium | reverse complement strand
GCTTCAGCATTTTTATGAATTATTTTATATAAAATGCTGAATTACAATTCTTTACCGATTACGGTTTTCAATGCCTGATTTTCTCTAAAAAACATTATCTCTTCACATGTATTTTATATTCATCTGACCTAAAAACAAAAAATGCTTTTTAACGGAAAATCAATTATAAAAATAGTAAAAATAAGGTATTTTATGTAGAAGGAAGATTACATTTCATCTTCATCATCCGCACAAAACGTTACTTTGAGTAACATTGGATTGGTGATTGCGGCGCCGTAATTAGGATCAGCCGGTCTTCCTGTGGTTGTGATCTGCCATATTTTAATATCAGGATAACGAATTGAAACCAAGGCAGATATAAGCGAAAATGATTTAGGTCCCTGAGGCACTATAACAACTTCATGATTTAGCCTTAAATCAAGACATTTGGAAGTGAGTACCGAATTGATTATTTCGGGATGAAGGGCTTCATAACTGATAACATTGGCCGGATCAATCATGTCCAGTATTTTCTTATTATTTTCAACTACTGAATGAGTATATTCTTCATCAAGGCTGTTCTCAGGAATAAACGCAACAATCTGAGCCGGATGAATTCTATTGATTAATTCAAGGGTAAGGTCACAGGAATTATCCATTCCTACTATCAAAGCAGGAGGTTTGCTTTTTTTCAGCTGGTCTTTCGGAACCATCATAGGTCCCAAATACTTGATTACTGTTTTCTGGGCATCGAGACTGAATTTTTTGGGTGTATATGCAAAGAAAACGGATACAATACCGGCTTTAAAATCATTGCGGTTTATGCTATCAAGAATGGCAGTAAACCACAACCGAGGCATACATGAATAATCCACAAGCAGGGTTATATGTTCGGCTCTTTTTTCATCACAAATCTTTTTAATTAGTTTGTCAACATCATCTGGCTTATCAGGTGATGCTTTATAAATATCAAATCCAAGATTTGCAAAAATTGATTCGTTTGTTTGTCTTAATTTCGGGAAATTATCTTCGGAGATGGAAAGTAAAAACTTTTTAGCATGCGGCGCAGGATTCAAACTTGCCAGGTAAGTCGATCTTGTCTGATAACCCGACGCAGCAATAAAATAGTCAATTTTCTCATACCGCAGTTCTTCAAACTTAACCGCACAAATCTGAGCGAGTTCCATTCAATTGGTTATTTGACAGGGTTAATAACTACTAACTAACTACTTAGCATTACGAATTGCGGTATGTAATAGTTAAGTTTTTTTGACAAGCAGCTTTATTGTATTTATGAAAAATAGAATTTAATTGATTAAAAAATGAACAAAAAATTATTTAATCATTAATTTTTGATGATAATGAATAGTGTTGCCCTTGATTTTAATAATATATAATCCTTCCTTTAAGGAACTTACGTCCAGTTTGCTTATGCTGCTAGAAATATCAATGGATTCTGAATAAAGACATATACCTGCAAGGTTATAAATTTCAACCTGAAGGGTCAGGTCTTCAGATTTTTCATTTTTAATATACAGTGAACCATTGCAAGGATTTGGGTATAGTACTATCTTTTCCTGATTATCAGAAACTGAAGGGACAATATTAGGCCCGTTCTGGGCGTAAATATATTCTTCTCCGACCAGATAATCGAGGTTCATAATTAATTCCCCACCTGTGACGGTAACATTATGATATGAATCGTGTGGAATGCCTGGTATATCAACTTCAACAGTGTAATCCCCGTCAGGTATATTGAAGAAAGCAAAATCACCATTGTCATCGGTTGTGGTATAGGCTATAACATTGCCTGATGACTTGGTTCTTCCGCGCAATATAACGTCGGCTTTTTTAATTGGTTTGGCCAGAATTTCACTGGATGATTTAAAGATATTTGTTGTGTCAGCTTCAAAAATCATTCCTCCCATTGTTGCACTGCCATTAGCCTGAGGAATTTCTTTAAGCTGAATGTCAATACCTGTAACCGGTTCGGACGTTTCAATAAGAATGGATGATGCTTCTTCCCAGTTGGCTCCTCCGGGATAATAGGTAGGTACAGCCAGTGGGTTTGAAATTTTTCTGGGATATGCATAAATAATATAGCGTCCGAAGGGTACGTTTGTTAAAAGGTAGGAGCCATCTGTTTTTATAATTGCAGAATCAGAAATGGGTGAACGCTGAAAGCGGGTATAGCCATATAATTTAACCATGCCCCCATCCATAGGTGTACCGTTTTTATTCAGCACCCTGCCCGAAACATTGGTATAATATGATAATTTTGAGAAAAACAAACCTTTCTTTTCAGGGGTCTGAAGAAACAGGTTGCCCAAAGCATTATTATTTCCGGTAAAATTACCCAGCAGATAAATATTACCAAACATGTCTGATATTATATCCTTACTGTCAAAACTGCCGTCAGACGAATTGAAATTGGGCTTTACAAATCTTACCATCCCCAATGCATTGATTTTTGCAATATAAAAACCTCCGTAACCAAGCACATCAGTAATGGTATATGTATCAAGCGTAACGGTAACCGGTGGGACCGGGCATAAAATATATACAGAGCCAAACCGGTCAAAAGCCACTGAATTAATCCAATCTTCCTCCATACTGTTAACTGTTTGAACCCACTGAATAACTCTTTCGTGGCTCATCCTGAATATTAACAAGTCGCGGGTCCCTTCATTTGCATTCGGACGGGAGAAGGTATTGCTTAAAACGGTTTTTCCCATATAAGGAGTTACTATTATGATATCTCCGGCCAAATCAGCTTTTAAAATACTGTTTTTCCGGTTCACTTCAGGATAATAAATCTGTACATCAAAGCTTTCCTTCCATAATAAATTTCCGTCTGCATCAAATTTGGCGACACAAAGGTCATAATTCGGAGATGAGTTAGGAACAACACCTGTATCAATGATCAGAGAAGGACTGTTAAATAAAACGGAGACATATACATTGCCGGCTAAGTCTGTAGCCATGTCATCAACAAATTGTGTATTGGTTCCGGTGAAAGAATGAGCCCAGAGAAAATTACCATTATAATCCATTTTTGCAATGTAACCTGAAAGGCTTGTATCGCCAACAAGGGTATCATTATTAAAAATATAATTCCGGTTGCCTATGTAATTGCCTCCCAGTAATATTCCGCTTGTGGTAAGCATTATGAACCTGCCGGTAATACTGGTTATTTCAGCACTGCTTTCATAATCACATGTTTTCAACCAGCTGAGTAATCCAAACCTGTTGAACTGTGCGGCAAACAGCAAAATATTCTGGCCATTGCCCGTGACAAATTCCTTCCCTGTGATTAATGAGTCGCCTGCAAAACTTCCGGTACAATATACATTTCCCGGATTGTCCATGACCAAGTCGGCACCTTCAAGGTATGTCATTTCAGTACTTCTTGCTTCAAGTATTCTGAACCATAAAAGTCTGCCCAGCTTGTTATATTTGGCAACAAGTAGTTTGTCAAAGTTACTTTTCAGCGGAATATACAGATTTCCTAATTTTATTTCAGTAACGTTATATAGATAAGCCATTACTGCAATATCACCTGAAATATTCACAGCAACTTTAACCGGTACAACTGCTGAACTGGCATTTGTGGCAAAAATGCTTTGTGCCCACATTAATTTACCGGTTGAAGTATATTTTGCAATGTACATACTTGTGGCTTCATTTGCCGGTGAACCTGAAATCCACATGCTGCCGAAATTCATGGTATTACCGGAAAATTTTCCAATGTTTACGATATTTCCAAGAGTATCTATATCAGTTGATATGGAGATGGCTTCACTTGCAGCACAAACCCATTTATAACCGGGTTCCTGAGAATAAATAAATAAACTGGTTAAGAAAAATATTACAGCCGTTGAAAATTTTAAAACTTTAGTTCTCATGGCTTAAGGTTTTAGATGTCTGTATTATATATTTTACGAGAAAAAAAAGCTAAAGGTTATATCTAACAACGAAATCCTATAACCAGAATATCATCAATCTGTGCATTATCTCCTTTCCAGCTGTAAAAAGTTTGTTCAATAATTTCCTTTTGCTCCGCCAAGGGCTTCATATGATTTTTAAACAGCAAATCCCTGAAATTACATGATTTGAATTTTTTGTTTTCAGGGCCACCAAACTGATCGGCATATCCGTCGGTAAACA
>CAZBCB010000322.1:0-4161 GCA_964489905.1 uncultured Bacteroidales bacterium | reverse complement strand
CCTTCTTACGCTTTATGGTGGACCATTTATTATGACCTGACATATTTTAATATTTTAATATTTCAACAGCTTAAGTAAAAAATGCGAATAAAAGCGTACAAAATTACAAATTAGTTCTTTTATAAGAAAAACAAAAAATAATTTATCTTTTATCAAATTATTATCTTTTTACAGAGGGTTTTTTATTCATTAACTGTCATATAAATAAATCATGCATAAAAATGCGGATTTAAATATAAACAACAACGCATTTTGATTGTTAAAAGAATATAAATAGGATGATATGGCTTCTATTAAAACATCTGGTTATTTGTTAATGCTGCTGACAGGTGTTATCTTATTTACTGGATCTAACGTAGAGGAATCAAGACTTAAAAAGATTGACGATATTCTCAGCAATTTCACTGAAAAATTTCCACAGCATAAGGCATATCTGCATATTGACAAATCATTTTATTATACGGGTGATATCATCTGGTTTAAAGCCTATCTGATAAATGGATTAAATCATACACCCCAGCTTTCTGTCACCAATCTTTATGCTGAACTGATCTCTCCATCAGGGCAACAGGTGCAGATTATAAGAATACAGATGAAATATGGATTCGGATACGGTGATTTCAAACTCTCCGATACCTTACCTGAAGGCCTTTATCAAATAAGAGCATACACCAACTGGATGCTCAATTTTCATCCCGACTTTTTTTTCTCAAGAAATATTCAGATTTATAATCCCGCCTACAAAAAATTAATCTCACCGAAACAGGCCCGAAAAAACCTTAAATTATTAGAAAATAAAGATAATATTGTTAAAGATATTGATGTGCAGTTTTTCCCTGAAGGAGGCTATATGGTTTCGGGGATTGAAAGCAAGATAGCTTTTAAGGCTATTGATAAAACAGGGAAAAGTATTTCAATTGAAGGCAGTTTGTTTGATTCGGATAAAAATAAAATAAACACATTCAGCACTTTACATGATGGTATGGGGATGTTCAGGCTCAGGCCTCAAAAAGGTAAAAAGTATTTTGCAGTTGTTGCATACGGTAATAAAGATTATCATTTCAGGCTGCCTGAACCACTTGAATATGGTGTTGTTATGGATGTAGAAGACAATAAGCAGGATATCAGGATAAAAATCACCGCCAGTAAATTACCAACCAATGACAGAGTGGCCAATGAGGTGATTATTATAGGCCAGGTGAGGGGGAAAATTTATTACCAGTCTGTTGAAAATATTGCCGGTGGTGCGTCAGATATTTCACTGAAAAAAAACATTTTCCCTTCAGGTATTGTTCAGTTCACGCTTTTTTCGGGGCGCATGATACCGTTAGCTGAACGGCTCGTGTTTGTCAATCATAATGATTACATGAGGATACAAATACAGGCCTACGATACGATAACAGACAATAATGAACATCTGTTGGCTCTGAATATTACAACCAGAGATAAATTTAAGAAGCCATTAAAATCGAACCTTTCGCTGGCTGTGTTGTACGATAATGCCAATGAAATGATAATGGCAGACAACATAATCAGCAATCTGATGCTGACTTCTGATTTAAGAGGATATGTATCAAATCCGGATTATTTTTTGCAAAACACCATGGGTGATGCTGATGTCATGGAACTGCTTATGCTTACTCATGGCTGGAGAAGGTTTGACTGGTCAGAAATACTGAAAGGCCATTATCCGCAAATAAATTACTATGAAGAAAAAGGGATTACCATTGCCGGTATGATTACCTCTGAGCTATTTTCGGTTCCGCTCAAAGACTGTAAGGTACAACTGACAGTTAAAGAGGCTTTTAATGATGTATTCATCCAGCAATCAGATGCAAGAGGCATATTTGTTTTTGATAACCTGATATATTACGACACTATTAATGTTAAAATAGAAGCATGGAGACCATCAGGCCGCAGAAATCTGGTAATTATTGTCCCTGATGACCAGCATCCTGAAGTTACCAAGCTACAGGGAGAACCTGTGCTAACGACTGTTTCGGAGCGAGACAACAAAGCTTTCAGGAGAGAAAAGTTATACAAAGGAAAGCTGGCTTATGAAGAAGAACAAAGGCGCATTGCGGCCCAGGACAGCAATAAACTGCACGGGATACACGGCCAGCCCGATTATGTGCTCCGCTCAGAAGATATTCCCTATGGATACAGAGATGCATTGCAGGTATTACAGGGACGTGTACCCGGCGTGGTAGTAAACGGAAACAATGTTTACATCCGGGGTATAAGCACTATTTATGGCAATACCCAGCCTCTTTTTCTCATTGACAATATTCCTGTTTCCGACGTAAATGCTGTACTGAGCATACCTGTCGAAGATATTGAACGGATAGAAATTATTAAAGGCCCCGGAAGTTCTATTTATGGTGTACGTGGCGGTAACGGTGTAATAGCAATTTACACAAAACGAGGTCAGTTTATGAAAAAAGGCATTATTGAATTTCAGATGCTTGGATACCATTATCCGAGAAAATTTTATCAGCCGGTGTTTACCCCCGAAAATAAGCCGGAAAAACTAACTACAATAATGTGGCAACCTGTAATTGAAACCAACAAGGAAGGAAAAGCAACAGTGTTACTAAAAAAGCCTCTGATAGAAGGAAATTTCAGAATTATTGCCGAAGGAATTTCTTATGAAGGAAATCCCGGATATGTTAATATTACTTTTGAAAATAATTAACTCGAATTCGTCAATTGAAATAATACGTTTAAATATACATTGTGTTTCTATTGATTTATCTCCTTTGAAAATATATTCCTTAAAACGAAGTTTTAAAAAATCTGCATTGATTTTTCCCGTTTTTATCAGCCTGAATAAATTTGTTAATTCATGGCACTTCGGTTTATTTTACATACCCTGCCGTCTGTGTCATAATAATTACCTGCTTATCAGTGAGTTTAAGCAAAGGGCTTACAATATTTTTATCAAATGACCCGCGCACCACACTGCCAAGCCCTTCTGAAGCACAATACAAATAAACATTCTGGGCAATAGCACCTGCTGAAAAAGCAGCATTTATCAATGCACCCTCCTCATCCGACGAAGCTGACCTGTCTTTATTAAAAACATAAATCAGGTTTATGGCTGCATCCTTTACCCATGGCTGTGACCCTGTCTTACCACGTATATCTTCGGAAGAAATGCGTAAAAGAGCGTTTCCTGGAGCATCGTATAAAAACACGCCTTCAGCAGTTGCCACATAAATCTCTATTTCCTGCTTATTACGCGCCGAAGGAGCTGTGCGGCGGCCATCTTCACGATTAATACCGAAAGCAGCCCATAATAAATCGGATAACTGTTGATACGAAAATTGCTTATCAACATAATTCCGTGACGAATGTCTCTCATTCAGGGCCTGCATCAGCGGCATACCTCCCTGCCTCACAGGTACCGGCAATTTTATGATATCTGAGTTCTGACCAGAAGAAACAGAACATACTGATAATAAGATTAGTGCAATAGCTATATTTTTCATACTGTTTTAAATACATTAACACATAAAAATAGTAAATTGCATTTAAAAATATATTTATGGCAACTATAAAAACCCAATATCAGGGCGATTTGAGGACTAAAGCCATTCATATAGCATCAGGTAACGAAATAATCACAGATGCGCCGTTGGATAATAAAGGAAGGGGAGAGGCCTTTTCTCCTACTGACCTGCTGGCCACAGCACTCGGAAGCTGTATGATAACCATTGCCGGTATGGCAGCACAGGAACATGGATTTTCAATTGAC
This sequence comes from uncultured Bacteroidales bacterium, assembly GCA_964489905.1. GTDB lineage: Bacteria > Bacteroidota > Bacteroidia > Bacteroidales > UBA10428 > UBA5072. The sequence continues at coordinate 404 of CAZBCB010000322.1, read as the reverse complement.
GGAACAACCCTTGACATTACAAAAATAATGGCCAGTAATCCGCGTCGTGTAGCAGAAATTATTGTGGAACTTCACTTCCCCGAAAACAATTATACTGGAAACCAGAAAAAAATAATCCGTGAAGCATGCATCAATTGTCCGGTAGCAAAAAGTCTACATCCCGACCTTAAACAAACAATTATTTTTAATTTCTGATAGCTGCACCATTAATAACTAATTTGGACATGCCCAGTAAAAAAATTTTTATATTTTGATGCAACGGGATATAAAAATATGCGTCTTTTTTTTAAACGAAGTACCATGCATTGGTATATTAAAAACAAAAACCGGCAGGATTTGCAGTGATTGAATTTAAAAAAATCCTGGCTTTATCTGTTTTTTAACCTGGTATTGCCAATACAGGT
>CAZBCB010000321.1:300-4161 GCA_964489905.1 uncultured Bacteroidales bacterium | reverse complement strand
GAATGTAAGATTTTGATAAGTCGGGGTTACCTCGATAAGTCAATAGAAACAAGTTATTTATGTATTTATTGTGTTTCTATTGACTAATCTCGGATAAATTTCATTGTGAAACGTGCTATTGGCCTTCATCCCCTGATGGGGAAATCCATTGATTCCATTAACTATTGTGCTATTATCCTTTATCCCCTGCATGGAAATAAAATACATACCTGATGATAGGGCTCCATTAACCAGAAAATCAATAAACATCAACCTATTCCATTTGCCCGTCAGGGCATGAAGGACAATAGAACCTTTAAACAGCTCCCGATCCATTTGCCCGTTAGGGCATTAAGGACAATAGAACCCCCTAATAAGCCACAATTCTGAATTTAACAGGTTTTCAATCCTGCCTTTATTCCTTTACCACATCACCTGACGGATGTCCTTCGAACGTATTGTTGTTCAGGAGTGCAGGAAGACTGTTTGCCGAATAAAATATACCAGCTTTCTGTTTTCCGTTTCCGGCATTGCGGAAAATGTTGTTTTCAATAACCACACCTTCGGCTCTGCTTATCAATGAGATTCCGTACCCGGTCTTTTTTGTACCATTATTTTCGATGGTATTGTTTCTAAAGATACTCCTGTGCGGGGCATTCAGGTCAGGTTCATATCTCAGGGATATACCATCTTCTCCGTTCTCATAAATATGGTTGTTCACAAACAGCATATCAGTATCTTTATGACCGGTAGAAATGCCATTAATACCGTTCCTAAAGAACGTATTGTTTTGCACTATGCCATTTCTCACCCTCCAGCAAACAAACAGGCCATAACCACCGTTATCGTGGCTTTTATTTCCCTCAATCAAGGTAAACGGAGAACCTGTACCCGGGTGGAGGCCGGCATTCGGACAACCGGATACATCACAGTTTCTTACGGTAACATGTTCGGTTATCTGCCAGCTGATTCCATCGCAATTGAAATTTTTTACTGAAACATTTTCAACAAGGGCATGTTTAACCTTGTGAAGATAAATTCCTCCGGCACGGCACCCGTCAACCATATCATTGCTGTCGCCGCTGCCGTCGATGGAAAGGTTTGCTATCCGGATATTTTCCGCTTCCACTGCTTCAACAACCGAACAGGCATTGGAAACGACTCCGTTTTTTTCGGCAAGATAATCGCGCACAAGATAGGTGTCAATATATAATTTGTTTCCCTCAATAGCTGTAATTCGTGCCGTAGTAACATCCCAGTTGTGCCGGCGATCATCGTCGAAAACGGCAATACCCATTCCCGGCCGGAAACCGGAAACATCTGAAACGGTGAGCTGCAGCTCGCCATAATCGGCATCCAGAATAAATTTCGAGCGGAATCCTTTGCATTTCTTCAGTATCGTTTTTGTGCCCGACCCGATCAGGGTAGTGTTGCTGTAGAGTTTTACCGGCGCCTGAATATCAAAAGTGCCGGGAGAGAGAACAATGGTGCCACCTGTTTCTTTCAGTGCATCGGCTGCTATCTGGATCGCTTCGGATGAAAACCCGGCAATGTCGGCATCGCGCCCGCCCACGGTAATGGTCTTATGATGCCGCAGAGGATGCACAATGAAAGCCTGCAAAGTATCTTCCGGAGAAAGTTCAGAAGAATCCATACCTGCTGAATGTGCATCATTTTTCAATGAAACAACTTTTTCGCGGCAGGAAAGAGCCGTAAAGAGAATCACAAAAAAAAGAAGGCAGGATATTTTTTTCATAATCTTACAGATTGGCGATTTTTAAAACCATAAAAACATTCGATACAAACAAATTCTGAAATTTCGTAAAATGTAAATATAGAAATATTCCACAAAGAATGGTTTTCAGAACTGAACTTACTTTAAAATACCCGTACAGATGAAAAGATATTTAAAAGGGAATCAGAAGTATTCCTTTCCCGGAGGCATCAATTCATTCAGTTCTTTCAACCTCATAAGCATTAAATAAATAATATCATTCCTGTCTGAATAGTTATCAGAATACACAACCAACGTACTGAAATTATTGTTCTGGCCGGGATATTTGAAGGCATACGTCCGGAATCCTCTGTGCATGAATATGCAAACAGGCAAAACTTCATTGATATGATCCAAACTAATTCCACCGGCAGTACTTTTACTTATATCATTCAGTAAGGAACAAACAGCCAGGCTGTCGGAAGCGACAGTTTCTTCCCTGTATCGTATCAGAAGCATAGATATGAAACATTTGGAATGATCCAGATAATATACAGCCAGTATTGTAGTGTCTAGCAGTTGATAGTGAAAGTTCAATTCAATTATTACTTTGCCTGAATTTAAACTAATAGGATAAAAATATATCTTAGAAGCATTTGCTGTGGCATAACGAACAATTTCATCCGTACTGCGGTCAATCATCAGGTCATACTGCGCAATGGCAGGTATGGCAAAATTTAAAAACAAAAAAAGAAGAATATGTTTTTTCATTTGATTTTGATTAAAAAGTGGAAAAGTAAGGTTATTTGCTTCTTCATGTTGTTCGATAAAGTGTAACATTTTATAAGGACCAGAATATCTATTTCACATTATTTGTGATTTAAAAAACCAGATGCATGCACTTTGAAATCGGTTAACAGAAAATTAATTTGTTATTAATCACGAACTTATTTCGTTTTTATTTTGCGGATTCCTTTCTTTAAATTCTTCCATGAATCAAATTGTGATAATATAAAAACTGACCAGAAATGATATTTACGAATGTATCTTTTTTCTATGATTGTTTTTGCTTCAGAATTGTGATTGCAATTGCTACATAAATACCGGGTAAGCTTGTTTGTTTTTTTATCTGTCTTTACATTAAACCAATTGTATTTTAATAAATCATAGATAAACCTGTCGATATACTTTTCGGCTTCATCTCCATTTGCAAATACTGAATAAGTATGAAAGGAGCTCAGGCAGGTATTATTTACCATTGCGTAATAAGAAGACTCTTCCCATAATGAATCCTCATACGTGCAAATTATAAAATCATCGCCATTCTTATTTCTTATTTCAATTGTTCCACGCGAATGCGACAATTTTTTCAGAATGTCAAAAGAAGAACGCCCAACCATAAAATCGACCTGAGCAGAGGATAAGGCGTAAGAAGACATAAACAGGATAAGAAAAATTAGCTTTTTCATAAATCAAGGGATTAGTTAATAAAAAATTATTTATTGCCGGATATTTAAGAAAATATGGGGACACAGAAGAAGTATGAAGTGAAGATAAAAATTTGAATAAAATTTTGGGGATTAATTATTAAAAAACTGCAGATATTTGATATAGGATTTGTATTTCTATTGATGAAATGAGGTTATTAGATGGATTTTTACGAAAGCATAAGTATTTAGAATGTGTTAAATTTTCATCTATTGACAAAAAGTAATTACGAGACGTTATAAAATTTTTTAAAAGAATTTAGAAGAATAGCATATTCTTCATTATTCATAAATCTTATTAACTCAACAGTTTCAGTTAGTGATGACAAGGGTTGTTAACCTTTCAATCCTTTTTCCAGTGGAATTCAAGATTCACCTGGCGTTTGCGAGGTAACGAAGCAAATGCTTAGTGAATCTGATCCCGCGCCTGCGGGATTCCTTTCGGAGGTATCGTATCGTGAAATAGTTAAAGAATTGGATGAGGTGTCGCAATCCTTGTTCTAGTGGATTTCAAGATTCACTTAGCGTTTGCGAGAGAAGTGAAGCAAATGCTTAGTGAATCTGATCCCGCGCCTGCGGGATTCCTTTCGGAGATTGCTCCGCCTCCAACGATCGAACAGGCTTCTGTGTCGCAATCCTTGTTCTAGTGGATTTCAAGATTCACTTAGCGTTTGCGAGAGA
>CAZBCB010000321.1:0-200 GCA_964489905.1 uncultured Bacteroidales bacterium | reverse complement strand
AGCGAAGCAAATGCTTAGTGAATCTGATCCCGCACCTGCGGGATTCCTTTCGGAGTAGATATAAAATATACATGCCATTTTCAAATGGGGAATGTCGCAATCCTTGTTCTAGTGGATTTTCCTTTCGGAGACCATTTTTTCTGGCCGGTTATTTGGAGGCGGTGGTGGGAAGTCATGGTTATAGAGGAGTTATGTTGTGG
>CAZBCB010000320.1:0-4224 GCA_964489905.1 uncultured Bacteroidales bacterium | reverse complement strand
AATGCTATAGCAAACTTTCCGTCCATGATACAAAAATGTGATAAAATTTGAAAATATTAAAGACCGGAAAATAAATAAACCTTGAATCATCCACCGGGAAAAGAAAATTTTTCTATGTTTAAGTGCGTATCAGATGCAGTTTACAGAAGTTCTTACTTGGTTCTTGATTTCTCAGAGGAACTAAAAAATCAGAAGACGCAACCTTTTTTCTGTTTATTTTATCTTATTGCCAAAAAAAGAAAATATGAAGATGATAACTCACAATATGAACAAAATTTCAATAAATATATATCCCAATTCGTCAATAGAAACAACATGATGTTAAAATATTTATTGTGTTTCTATTGACTAATCGAGGTTTATTTAAGGAAATTACATTATAACATAACAATTTTAAATAAAAACAATATGATGAAATATTTAGTAGTATTTACTTTAATTTTTATTCCTTTTGTATCAGCCTGCAATAAAGAAAATGAAACTGATCTGAATACCAGAATACGTAAAATTGCGTGGAATTCACTAAGTGAAAAGGAGAAATCAACTGTTATCACTGACTGGCAAAAAGCACCTGTTAACTTGGTGACCTATGAGCAGCAGGATGCCTATGCAGTGACGTTTAACACCACTGAGGATGCATTACTCGGTCCTATTGTTGTTTATATTGATAAAGATTTATTGGTTGTTACTGGAAGAGGACTCAGATTATAGTTGGCTAAACCATGGCAATTTTGCAGATTACGGATTAGAGGTAATAATTTATCGTACTTGAGTTTATTCAAATCATCATTCAGAAGTTTCTATAAAATAGAGATCAAGGATTACGGGCAGGTGGTCGCTGAATCCTCCGTGATACACAGGACCTTTATATGTTCTGAAAGGCTCTGTGCCCTGAAAATTGGTATCGGTTTCAAGCAGGAATGACTCATTAAAAATACTGTAACAGTTTATGCCGGTAATGATTCCTTTTTCAGCCAAAAGCATTTCGCCTGAAACAATTATCTGATCAAGTATATTCCATTGTCCTTTATACTTATGTGTACCAATATCTTTTTTGTCTGAATAACGGTACGCCAGATTATATAAGGTTTGTGGTGCGGGGTTTTCAGCAGGCGGGACTGCCTGTAAAGCTACTTTAAGACTTTTATCGTCAGGCTCATCATTAAAGTCTCCCATGATGACTATTTTAGGATTGTTAAAACGGATGTACAAGGAATCAACAGTAAGCCTGAGGATTTTGGCTGCATAAAGTCTCATTGGTTCTGTTTCATATTGTCCGCCTGAACGAGAAGGCCAGTGGTTAACAAAAACATGCAAAGTGTCAGTATTATGCACAAGGCACATGCAGTATAAAATATCACGGGTCGTTTTTTGTACTTTATTGAAAAAACGCACTGAAATAAAGTTGCTTTCCAATAATCTTATAGTGGAAGGGTTATATAGAAGTGCCACATCGATGCCTCGTGCGTCGGGTGAATTTTTGTGAACAAACCTGTAGTTATATTTAATCAAAGGCGTATTATGTGTTAAATCATACAATACATGATTGTTTTCTACTTCACCTAAGCCAATAATGTCAGGAGGATGCCATTTTCCGGCTGCAATAATAACTTTACTGATTTTATCAAGTTTTGTTTTGTATTTCGGGTACGTCCAGTGCATAACCCCTTCAGGAAGGAAATCCTCATCAGCATATAATGAATCATCATAAGTATCAAAAAAATTTTCCGTATTATAAAAGATTAGTTTCAGATGGGTGTAAATATTGCTGTCATTTGGCGGGCATTCTGCTTTGATACAGGATTCGGCTGTTTTTGCCGATGTATGGCATGCACTGATGCCGGCAATGATATTGACTGATAAAACAACCGGAAGAAAAAATGAGGGTATGCTGTATTTCAATTTTTATTCCTCCTTTCTTTCAAAAGCACCAAGATCAGGGGCAACATCGAGTAACCGGGAGTTGCCATCGTAATCCAGTTCAAGAAACGGATTAGAAAAGATTATGTCTTTACTGCCATAATCTTTGGCCGGCGAAAGGGTATCGAGCCGGAAGTTGAGCTTAAATCTGTCAGAATCATTGACAAATTCAGGATTTTTATTTAACAGAATGGCATTAAAATGCTGCGGATTATTAAAATCGAGAGAATCCTGATGTTCTTTAATTAAACAATGATCGAAATAATAATTGAAGGCATTTTTATTGTTGTTTTGTAAGACTACTTCGTTTTCATAATTACCATAAATGATTGAATTGTTGAATGTTGCTTCTTCAAGATCGCCTGTTGCCCTTACCATATAATATTGACCCTTAGCTTCATCATATTCGTAATATTCGCACCAGTTGGAAATAATAACTGATGCACCCGAACGGCTTCCTGAGTATTGGCTTCCAAAATTTGACACCCCGTAGTTAAAAAAGGTACAATGGCTGAAAGTATACTTACCGCCCTTTAACAATGTAATTAGGTTATAGGTTGCATTGGCCAGAATGGTATTATAACAGGTTATGTCTGCGCCAAAAGCGTAAATTCCCACGTATGAAACATTCTGAATAATGGTATTACTGATTTGCAGTGTGGGTTGTTTGTTTTGAGAAGGATGTCCTACTTGTATGCCGGCAATGGAATTTTTAATGATGGCATAATTGATATTATTTCCGGTGCTGATAGGATCGATATAAATAGTTCCCCATTGGCCGGCAATAATCCGGTAATCCTCTTCAAGCCTGTCTCCCTGAAATATAACCGGCTTATCACTTGTGCCATTTACAATTAGTTTACCCCATACAATTAAGCTTGAACGATCATGTAAATAAACCTGAACACCGGGATTTATTGTCAGCGTATTACCGGTATCCACAGCAGCCGAATTATATATCAGGTAAGGTTTATCAGCTTCCCACACGGTGTTTTTCAGGATTTTTCCTTTTATCAGATGCACATCCTGCCCATAGGCAATTAATTTAACATTCTGCAGGTTGCCGTTGGTAATGAAAATAACAGAATCCTTAACAATAAGCGGATTATTGACTCCCAAAGGATCAATGGTTACTTCAACAAAAATAAAAAGGCTGTCTTTCGGGGGTATTTCTATATTGTCCACTCTTCTTGCAGGTTCTCCGTCAAAATTCATTCTGAAAAAGGAATTTTCTCCTCCTGCAATATAAGCTGTAGATAATTTTAATGTTTTATTATAAGGATTGTATATTTTAAAATACATGGTTGCAGAGCCAATTGTCGTAAAAACGGTGTCAAACGAAACGGTATCGGCAGAAAATCTGAGCAGCGCATCCGGATCACTAATAAAACCATCTTCCTTACATCTTGAAAATGTTATAAGAAAAAAAACAACAGTTATAATAAAAAAAGTCTTTTTCATCATGTTTTTTTCATCAATCATCAATAAAAACGAACGACGCTGAAAAATCGTACGTAAGTTAAAATGAATATGAAACCGGCAAAAGACATGCTTTAAAAATCAAATTTAAAAATAACAGAAATAATTCATAGATTTCGGGTAGTTTTTAATTTTATTATTTTATTATATTTGAATTGAAACATTTAATTGCTTATAAAGAATTATTTAACCTTTTTCCAACAAGGCTTAATCAAATGGAAATATTGCAGGCAAAAGAGACTGATTTGATAGAAATTTTATATTTATTGAGAGTTTGTATTCTTGATATGAATCAACAGGGACTAAAACATTGGAACAGCGTATACCCTGGCCCTAACGATATAAAAGCCGACCTTACTGAAAATAAAATATTCCTTGCAAAAGAAAAAGGAGTTTGTAAAGGTATGATTACCCTTGATAATACAGAACCTGAAGAATATAAAGGGGTGCAATGGAAACAGCAATCAAAAAAACCGTTATACATACACAGGCTTGCGGTGCACCCGAAATGGCAGGGACATGGGATAGCTAGGTTACTGATAGACTTTGCTGAAGATTATGCAAAAAAGAACGGATATGACGGACTACGGATAGATATTTACAGTTCGAGCATTCATGCCCGCCATTTATGCGAAAAACACATGTTTATTGAAAGCGGTCAGTTTTATAGTACCTTTCAGAAAGAACCCTTTATTTGTTTTGAAAAAGCCGTATAAGGGCTCCGATTTAATTGGATTTTTTAGCATAAAAACATATTTTTTGTTAAAATCTTTCAACAACCATAAAAAAGAATATTTTACAATTGTTTGATACATAGTTAATTAT
>CAZBCB010000319.1:0-4235 GCA_964489905.1 uncultured Bacteroidales bacterium | reverse complement strand
GAAGCTGAAAACCATCGCCGGACTAATGTTGTTTCCCCTGATTTTTTTGAATATCTTACAAGTGTGTCTTTAACAAGTTTTCTTCCTATGCGTGTTGGTTTTCCTGTTGAAGGATCAATCAGCATTAGATTAGATATGTGAACAGGCGCTTCTTTTTTGATTATGCCTCCCTGTGGGTTTTTTGCATTGGGCTTGGTATGTTTGCTGACCAGATTAATTCCTTCCACAATTGCCTTGTTTGTTTTGCGTATCACTTCAAGGACTCTTCCCTGCTGGCCTTTATATTCACCGGTATTTACAAATACCGTATCGCCTTTTCTTATGTGTAGTTTTTTCTGCATGGTTTTCTACAATTAAATTATTAAAGAACTTCAGGCGCTAATGATACTATTTTCATGTATTTATCACGTAATTCGCGGGCAACAGGTCCGAATATACGGGTTCCCCTGATTTCATCCTGGTTGGTTAACAAAACGCAGGCATTATCATCGAATCTGATATATGAACCATCGCTCCGACGGATTTCTTTTTTGGTTCTTACAACCACCGCTTTGCTCACCGTTCCTTTTTTAACTTCGCTTGATGGTAATGAGCTTTTTACGGTAACTACAATTTTATCGCCGATTGTTGCGTAACGTTTACCGGTTCCGCCAAGAACCCTTATGCAAAGTACCTCTTTTGCACCGCTGTTATCAGCAACTGTTAATCTGCTTTCCTGTTGTATCATAATTATTTAACTCTTTCAATAATTTCTACTAATCTCCATTTTTTGGTTTTGCTAAGAGGGCGTGTTTCCATAATCTTTACCAGATCGCCGATCTTACAGTCATTATTTTCGTCATGAGCCTTGAACTTAGACGTGCGATTAATAAACTTCCCGTATATGGGATGTTTTACCTTTCGCTTTTCAGCAACTACAATGGTCTTGTTCATCTTATTGCTGACCACAATACCAATTCTTTCTTTGCGTAAATTTCTCTTTTCCATTGATTATTACTGATTAGCTGGTTTTACTTCTCTTTTTTTCTGATTAAGAATAGTATACAACCTTGCAATGTTCCTCCTTGATGCACGCAATTTAAGCGGATTATCAAGCGGAGAAATGGCATGGTTTAATTTCTGGCGGAACAGAAAGTTTTTTTCGTTTTCAATCCGTTCCTCGATTTCTTTTATGGATAGCTCTCTTATTTCCGAAGTTTTCATTTTCTTAAATATTAATTACCAACATAGTCCCTGCGGACAACAAATTTAGTTGCTATGGGAAATTTCTGGGCTGCAAGGTCCAATGCTTCTTTAGCTACCTGAAAAGGAACACCGTCGGCTTCTATAAGAATACGTCCCGGTGTAACCGGCGCAACAAAACCTTCAGGAGCACCTTTCCCTTTACCCATACGAACTTCAGCAGGTTTTTTTGTTATTGGCTTGTCGGGAAATATCCTGATCCAGATTTGTCCTTCACGTTTCATGTGGCGCACAACAGCCTGACGGGCGGCTTCAATTTGCCTTCCGGTGATCCATGCTGAATCCATGGCTTTAATTCCGAACGAACCAAAGGCTAATTCATGTCCCCGCTGGGCATTACCTTTCATACGTCCTTTTTGCTGCCTTCTGAATTTGGTTTTTTTCGGCTGTAACATATAATTTAATTATTATGCTTTATAATCGGTTTATTTTCTACGTTTCTTAAAATTACTCTTAGGCTTTGCACTCTTGGCACCAATATTAGGAGCCAGGTCGCGATGCCCGTATATCTCACCTTTAAATATCCATACTTTGATACCGAGAAGCCCGACTTTTGTTAAAGCTTCACCGAGTGCATAATCAATATCTGCCCTGAAGGTATGCAGAGGAATTCTTCCTTCTTTCAGTATTTCAGTTCGTGCCATTTCAGCTCCTCCCAATCGGCCTGAAATCTGAACTTTAATACCTTCGGCACCCATCCTCATGGTAGATGCAATAGTCATTTTAATTGCACGGCGGTATGATATTTTACCTTCAATCTGGCGTGCCAGGTTGTTTGCAACAATAGTGGCATCCAGCTCAGGCCTTTTAACTTCAAATATGTTAATCTGAACTTCTTTATTGGTAATTTTGCGAAGTTCTTCCTTTAATTTATCAACTTCCTGGCCCCCTTTGCCGATAATAATACCAGGGCGGGCAGTATTTACCGTAACCGTAATGAGCTTCAGTGTACGCTCAATAACAATTTTGGAAATACTCGCTTTGCTAAGCCTTGCAGTAAGGTACTCACGGATTTTATAATCTTCAACTATCTTTTCAGAATAGTTTCTTCCTCCGTACCAGTTGGAATCCCATCCTCTGATGATTCCCAGTCGATTGCTTATAGGATTTACTTTTTGTCCCATTAATATTAATTTGTTTGACTTACTACTTCTTTTTCCTGTTGATTTTTATTTAAACTATCCAGAATAATAGTCACATGATTTGACCTTTTTCTGATCCGGTAACCTCTTCCCTGGGGAGCCGGACGAAGTCTTTTAAGCGTTCTGCCCTGATCAACATAAATTTCCTTTACAAACAAGTTACTCTTTTCAATTCTGGCATTCTCATTTTTCTTTTGCCAGTTTGCAATAGCAGACATTAAAAGTTTTTCGAGCTTTCTGGCAGGCTCTTTTGTGTTGTATCGTAAAACATCGAGTGCCCTGTTAACTTCAACTCCACGGATAAGATCGGCAACAAGCCTCATTTTCTGAGTCGAAGTAGGACAATTATTTAACATGGCCATAGCCATCTGTTTTTTTTCCTCCTTACGCTTTTCTGCTGTAATTCGTTTGCGTGCACCCATGACATTAATTATTTATCGATTATTCTTTTTGTTTACCGGCGTGGCCTCTGAATATCCTCGTCGGTGAAAATTCACCAAGCCTGTGGCCTACCATATTTTCGGTAATATAAACGGGGATGAACTTATTCCCGTTATGCACAGCTATTGTATGTCCGACAAAATCAGGAGATATTACCGATCTTCTCGACCATGTCTTGATGACCGACTTTTTACCCGATTTGTTCATTTCAAGTACTCGTTTCTCGAGTTTGTAATCAATAAAAGGACCTTTTTTCAGTGACCTGCTCATATTCCGTCAATTATTTTTTCCTGCGTTCAACAATAAACTTATTTGTAGGATTCTTCTTTTTACGAGTTTTGAATCCTTTGGCATACAAGCCTTTTCGTGATCTCGGATGACCTCCAGAGGCTTTACCTTCACCGCCTCCCATAGGATGGTCTACAGGGTTCATGGCAACACCCCTTGTTCTTGGTCTGATACCAAGCCATCTGGTGCGTCCTGCTTTTCCGGACCTTTCGAGGCTGTGATCGGGATTTGAAACTGTACCAATTGTGGCTCTGCACGTTGTAAGTATCATCCGCGATTCACCTGAGGGAAGTTTGACAATAGCATATTTGCCTTCACGTGAAAGCAACTGAGCATATGAACCAGCACTGCGTGCCAGCATACCACCTTTGCCCGGCTGAAGTTCAATACTGTGAATCAACGTACCCAGCGGTATTTCAGCCAAGGTAAGACAATTGCCAACTTCAGGGGCAACTCCTGCTCCAGACCTGACTATTTGTCCGGGTTTGAGACCATGAGGAGCAATTATGTATCGTTTCTCTCCATCTTCGTATATCAGAAGAGCAATCCTGGCAGACCTGTTGGGATCATACTCAATTGATTTTACTGTTGCTGCCATACCATCTTTATCCCTCAAAAAATCGATCACACGATACATGCGTTTATGACCTCCGCCAATATAACGCATCGTCATTTTACCATTATTGTTACGGCCTCCCGATTTTTTGTAAGGCTGTAACAACGACTTCTCGGGTGTTGTCTTTGTAATCTCGTCAAATGTTGCAACAACTCTGTGCCTTTGACCCGGTGTAACAGGTTTTAATTTTCTAACAGCCATAATATAAAATTAGATGTTGCTATAAAAATCTATTGTTTCACCTTCCCGTAAGGTAACTATTGCTTTTTTATAGGAGTTTTTCCTCCCTCTGACTATTCCGGTTTTTGTGAACCGTGATTTTTGTTTACCTGCATATCGCATGGTATTTACCGATTCAACATTCACACCGTATAGTTCTTCTACGGCTTTTTTTATCTGTACTTTATTTGCCCTTTTGTCAACCACAAAACCATATTGTCTTAAGGTTTCTCCCTTAAGATTCATTTTCTCGGTTACTACGGGCTTCAATATAATATCCATTTCTT
>CAZBCB010000318.1:0-4243 GCA_964489905.1 uncultured Bacteroidales bacterium | reverse complement strand
AATAGGTACCGGTTATGTAGGACTTGTTACGGGTGCCTGCATTGCTGAAACAGGAATTGAAGTAACTTGTATTGACGTTGATGTTCAAAAAATTGAAAATCTCCGTAAAGGCATAATCCCTATATATGAGCCCGGACTGGAAGACATCGTAAAACGTAATGTTGAAAAACAGCGATTGCATTTTTCAACGAGTATTAAGGATAGCATTGATAATTGTGAAGCTGTTTTTATTGCTGTTGGGACCCCTTCGGGAGAAGATGGCAGTGCTGACATTACACATGTTCTTAATGCAGCAAAAGAGATTGGACAATGCATGAAGAATTCCATGGTTATTGTTACCAAAAGCACAGTGCCAATAGGTACTTCACATAAGGTTAAGGCTGTTGTGAATGAAGAGCTTAGAAAAAGAAATGTGATAATTGATTTCAGTGTGGCATCAAATCCTGAATTTCTGAAAGAAGGAAATGCCGTTGAAGACTTTTTAAGACCTGCCCGAATCATCATAGGTGTCGAGGATGACAGAGCCAGAAATATTTTGATGAAAATATACAGGCCGTTTCAGTTAAGCGGTTACCGTACTATTTTCATGGACATTCCGTCGGCTGAACTTACTAAATATGCTGCCAATTGCATGCTGGCCACCAAAATAAGTTTTATGAATGAAATTGCCAATCTGTGCGAACTGGTTGGAGCTGACATTAATATGGTCAGGCAAGGTATAGGAAGCGATCCGCGTATCGGGAATAAATTTATTTATGCCGGCATTGGATACGGAGGTTCATGTTTTCCGAAAGATGTAAAAGCACTTATTAAAACAGCAGATGATCTGGGATATCCGCTTGAAATTGTAAAAGCAGTTGAAAACGTTAATAAACGGCAAAAAGAGCTGTTGTTTCATAAAATAATGAAGTATTTTAACAACAATCTGAAAAACAGGAGATTTGGAGTATGGGGTCTTTCATTCAAGCCTAATACCGACGATATGCGTGAAGCCCCTGCTGAAGTAATTATCAATCTTTTGCTTAATGAAGGAGCAAAAGTCAGAGCTTATGATCCTGCTGCCATTAAAGAGGCTGAAAAAAAAATAGGTAATACAATTGAATATGCCACAGATAGTTATGATGCTCTTGTTGACGCTGATGCACTGTTACTGCTTACCGAATGGGCTGAATTCAGGGTATTAAATTTCAGAGTACTTGATAAACTTATGAAACAAAAAGTTATTTTTGACGGACGAAATATTTATGACCCGGTTGAAGTAAAAGAAAATGGTTTTGATTTTATAGGCATTGGAAGGAAAATATGAAAATTATTCCAATATAATGTAGCTTATAATGATTGTTTCCGGACAGATAAAAAATACAGGTTGACGGATTGCTGATCTTGCATCGCTTTTGTTTAAGATACATTTCATAATTTTAAAATTAAGAAACATTTAAAATTATTGGGTTCAACACTTTTAAACCGCATTTCTGAAAAATACTAAATACTTAATAATGAAAGGCATTATATTAGCAGGAGGTTCTGGCACACGCCTTTACCCGATTACAAAAAGCATTTCAAAACAGATTATCCCTGTTTACGACAAACCAATGATTTATTATCCGTTGTCGGTATTGATGCTGGCCGGAATAAGAGAAATATTGATTATTTCAACACCAAGGGACATACATTTATATCAGGATTTGTTAGGCAATGGTTCACAGTTGGGGCTTGATATCAGATATGAGTTACAACCATCGCCCGATGGTTTGGCTCAGGCATTTATCATTGGCGAAAAATTTATAGGCAACGATCATGTGTGCATGATACTGGGCGATAATATTTTTTATGGGCATGGATTTGGCGGACTTCTCACTGAAACAGCAAAACTAAAAGATGGAGCTGTAATTTTCGGTTATTTTGTAAATGATCCTGAAAGGTATGGGGTAGTTGAGTTTGATGATAACGGTAATGTAATTTGTATAGAAGAAAAACCCCAGGTTCCAAAATCAAATTATGCTGTTACCGGTTTGTATTTTTACAGTAATGATGTTGTGAAGAAGGCAAAATCACTTAAGCCTTCAAAACGCGGTGAACTCGAAATTACAGACCTTAACCGCCTGTTTCTGGAAGAAAACAGATTAAAAGTAAAAATACTCGGCAGAGGCATGGCATGGCTCGACACAGGAACACATGAAAGCCTTCTTCAGGCGTCAATTTATATTCAAACCATTGAAGAAAGACAGGGACTAAAAATCGCATGCATTGAGGAAATTGCTTATAAACAGGGTTATATTGATAAGAATCAATTGATTAACCTGGCACAGCCATTGAAAAAGAATCAGTATGGACAGTACTTGTTAAAAATTGCAGAAGAGAAAATTTATACATTTTTTAACCCCGAGTGATCATGGAAATAATAAAAACTGATTTTAAAGATCTTTTGGTCATTAAACCAAAAATATTTGGCGATCAGCGAGGATATTTTTTTGAAAGCTACAATGAAAAAGTACTTGCCAATGCTGGCATATCCTGCCATTTTGTTCAGGATAATCAATCAAAGTCGGCTTATGGTGTTATCAGAGGTTTACATTATCAGTTAGAGCCTTACGCACAAACCAAACTTGTGAGAGTCATTTCAGGGACAATACGTGATGTTGTTGTTGACATTCGCAAAGGTTCACCTACATTCGGAAAACATTTCAGTATTGAACTTTCCGGTGAAAATAATCTTCAATTGCTTGTTCCGAAAGGATTTGCGCATGGCTTTTCTGTGTTGTCCGAAAATGCCATAGTGTTATACAAAACCGATTATTTTTATACCCCAGCCGCTGAGCGGGGAATATTTTATAATGATAGCTCGCTTGCCATTGACTGGGGCATAAAGCCTTCAGCTATGCTGGTATCTGAGCGCGATGCAAAACTCCCTATTTTATCTGAAGCAGAAAATAATTTTATTTATAAATAAAACCTGACAGGCTCCTGAAACTGCCAGATAAACATTCTGAACATGAAAAGGATTTTAATTACCGGCGCCAATGGGCAATTAGGGATTGAATTGCGAAAAATCAGCAATGAATTCAGTAACTTTTCGTATTTGTTTACTGATATTGATTCTCTTGACCTGACAGATAATCAGGCTATCAAAGCATTTTTCAACAAGAACCATTTTGACTATATCATTAATTGTGCCGCATACACAGCCGTGGATAAGGCTGAAACTGAGCCCGAAAAAGCTTTTGAAATTAATGCTGTTGTACCTGCACAGTTAACCGAAATTAGCAAAAATGACAAATGCAGGTTGATTCATATAAGTACAGACTATGTTTTTGACGGAAAATCATGCGTTCCCTATGTTGAAACCGACAACGTTTCACCTCAGTCAGTCTATGGCAAAAGCAAACTGGCTGGTGAGAATGAAGTGCTGAAAAACAACGAGAACATTATTATCCGGACATCATGGTTATACTCAGCTAATGGGAATAATTTTCTGAAAACCATGTTAAAACTTGGAAAAGAAAAAGAAATGCTGAATGTTGTTTTTGATCAGACGGGTACTCCAACATCTGCAACCGACCTGGCTCGTGCAATCCTTGTTATTTGTAACAAGATAAGTACCGAAAACAAAAACTACGGAGGAATATATCATTACTCCAACGAAGGTGTCTGCAGCTGGTTTGATTTTGCTGTGGAAATAATGGAAATGGCAGGCCTGAAATGCAAAGTAGTCCCAGTCACAACCGACCAATATCCTTTGCCTGCCAAACGTCCTGCCTATAGTGTATTAAATAAGAGCAAAATAAAAAGCATTTTTGGATTAAATATCCCTCATTGGAAAAAAAGCCTAAAAGAAATACTTAGTGAACTAAAATAATCGGTAAAACTTTAGCTTTCCTGGATTTTATATCAACATTACAGGAAAAATATCGAAGATTGTTATGAAAACCATGCTGTAAAAACCGCTTTACCTTTTTACCCTAACATCATCCACAAAATAAGGAGTATCGCCTTTCCATGGAAGCCTGCCGTTTTTTTGCCGGTAATGCACAATGACAAACATACCCTGTAAGGTATCAAGCTTATGTGCAAGCGAATCATCAGTCACCGAAAAATAAAATTTTTCTGATGCAAGGGCAACGTTGTTATTGCTTGTAACGCTGCTAAGAATTATCTCGCCTTCATAGGTTTTAAAAATATTGCCTTTATGGGTAAACTTCTGAAGTAATCCTGCCCTGTATCCTTCACTGTATGTAAAAAAGTA
>CAZBCB010000317.1:0-4253 GCA_964489905.1 uncultured Bacteroidales bacterium | reverse complement strand
CCAACTAATAGAAGTCCCTGAAGAAGGTTTATTAAAAATCCGTTTATGCGATTATTAACAAAATAAGACTGGTCGAAAACCCATTTGAGTTCAATATTTTGCGGAATATTTTTACTATAGGTTGAAGTAACATTTTTTACCTGATTTATAATATCAAAAAGGTTGATGTCTTCTTTTTGCTGTGCAGCAAGAAAAATAGCTCTTCTGCCATTCAGACGGCCTATATAATCCTTTTCTTTGTCCTCAAGCCTCACAGATGCAATATTGCCCAAATAAATCAGTTGTCCGTTATATGACTGAACAACGGTATTTTCAATATCTTTCAAATTTTCATATACTGCATTTGATTTCATGGTAAAACTTTTGTTGCCCAGAACCAACGAACCTCCGGGTATTTTTGTATTGGAGGCTTTAATGGCAGCTATTACCTGATCAATGGTTATGTTCATCAGTGCCATCTTCTCCGGATCAAGTGCAATACTGATTTCTTGTTCCGGACATGCCATCAGTTCAACCTTACGAATACCTTCGATTCTTTCAATTTCTTTTTTTAACCCTTCTGCTGTCTTTCTCATGTCCGAATAACTTGCCACATCAGAAACAAATGCCAGTTGCATAATATTTACATCAGCAGTGCTCCAGCGAATTGTCTGGAGTGAATAAATATCATCCGGCAATTTGTTTCTTGTTGAATTTACTATTGATACAACTTCATCATATTTCTCTTTTGCATCGGTACCAAAGATAAATTCAACACCAACACTTACAATTCCATCACGAATTGATGTTTCAATAGTTTTAATATCATCAAGTTCATTAATTGCTTCTTCAAGCGGTATTGCTATAAGTTCTTCAAGGTCTTTGGGGCTGGCACCGGGATATATCACAATTACCGATGCACCGGGAACCTGAATAGAAGGGTTTTCAGTACGCGGCATATTTAAATATGATACTATGCCTGCAAAAGCAAGCATAATAAAAATCATAACAGTAAACTGATAATTATCAATTGCAAGTTTGGGTAATTTCATGCCTTAGCGTTTTTAAAAGTATTCAGATGTCAGAATTTTATGTATTAAATCAATTATTGGATAATAATAATTTGCGCACTGTCTGACAATGCATTGACATTATCTGATACAACAAATGACCCCGATGTTAACCCTGATGAAACCAAAACTTCATGCTGGCCAATCTCATGCAATGTAACAGCCCTTTTTACTGGTTTCCCGTTTATTACCTCATACACATATCCTGTATCTCCTGAAGCCTGAAACAGCGATTCTACGGGTATGGCCAATAATTGCCTGCCATTATTGGCAAATATTTCCACCCTGGCTATCATACCGCTTAATAATGAAAAATTACCAATGTCATCCATTGTCAGTTCAACTTCAAATGTACCGGTAAACGGGTCTGCCATATCAGATAGTTCAGATATTCGTGCCCTGAATGTTTTTGAAGGAAAGGCATCTAACCTTATCGACGCAGTGTCATTAACTGTAAGATTTACCCTATCGCGGTCGGTAACGCTGATACGAACAATCCAGTGTCCTTCAGTTGAGCCAAAGAGAATGACGGGATAACCCGGGCCAACCATTTCGTTTTCTTCCATAAGTAATTTCAATATCTTTCCCTTTGTTGGCGCAGTAATGCTCGAATGCTGAAGGTTAAAAGATGCTATATCATAGTTCGACTCTGAAATTTGCAGCATGGTTTTTGCATTTTGCAATTGTTCAAGCGTTGCTACACTATCATTGTATAAATTAAGAACTCGTTTGTAATCGCGTTCTGCCTTTTCAAGAGCATCCTTTGCCTGGTTAACCTGTGAACGGATTTCTGACAAATCGAGGCTGGCAAGCAAATCGCCCCTGCTAACTGATTGGCCTTCATTAACATATATGTGGCGTATAATACCTCCCGTTTTAAAACTTAGTTTCTGCTCTTTGCTTGTGGATAATCTTCCCGCCGAACGCACAATATAATGATAATTGCGTGATAATACTTCAGTAACCTTTACAGGAATCGGAGCAGTTTGCTGAACTGCCGGCTCTTTGGTTTTACATCCACAGATAATAAATGTAAAAAGAATGACTGATAATAAATAGTTTATCTTCATGACCCGATTTTTATGGAATTGTATCTATTTATGGTAACTATTGGTAACTCTTTCAAGTTCAGCTTTTTTTATCAGGTAATCATACCTGTTAATAATAAGGTTTTCATCGGCATTAGTCATCATGGTGCGTGCATCAATAAACTCAATGAGGCTTGCCTGTCCTTCCTGATATTTTTTGCTGATAATCTCAAAGGCCTTCTTCAGGGCATCTGATTGTTTCTTTGAAGCATCAATGGCTTTAAGCGAAGCCTGCATATCATACCACGCCTGCCTGGCTTCAAGTTCAATTTTCGATTTTGTTTCTGCATATTGCTTCTCAACCATACTTTTTTGAATTTTTGCTTCCTTAACCTTTGAATTATTCTGAAACCCGCTGAAAATATTCCATCGCAACACAAGTGAAGCCATCATATAGTCATCATCAGCATTAAAACTATATTGCTCGCCCTGAAAGCCATATTCAGCCATCCCCAGCAAAGCAGGTAACCTGTTGTGCTGATTCATTTTGTAATTCAGTTCCGCTGCACGGGAATATTGCTCAATCATTGTTAACTCATTTCGGTTGGATGACGCCTGTGATACGGTTTCCTCCTCGGTAAACAACCAGATGTCTTTTTCAACAAGGGTATCAATAATTATTTTGGTTTCGTGCGGCCGATTCAACAGGAAATTAAAATATGCCTCCGAAATTTTAACCATTTTTTCTGCTTCAGCTATCTGGGCTTCGAGTTTGCTTAATTCAGCCTGAGCTCTTAATACTGCATCAATCGTGACTTTGTCATTGGCATAAAGTGACTCATTTACTCTTATGTTCTCCTCAATTAATGTCCGCGTATTTAAAAGTAATGCACGTAAACGTTCGGCTTTCAGATAGCTATAATATGCGGCTTTGATTTCCTTAATCAAATGGCCTTTATATACTTCAGCATCAGTTCTGTTAATGGCAGACAGTTCCT
Organism: uncultured Bacteroidales bacterium; assembly: GCA_964489905.1. Lineage (GTDB taxonomy): Bacteria > Bacteroidota > Bacteroidia > Bacteroidales > UBA10428 > UBA5072. The sequence continues at coordinate 1,178 of CAZBCB010000317.1, read as the reverse complement.
GCTGTATTTTTTTGTTATAATAAATCTGAGTATTAATAATGGGCTGCACAACTACAATTTTAGTCTCCTGTTCATGAGGCCTGTAAAACGGGAATTCCTGATTTTCAAGAACGGGAAACTGGTCACTACCCGTCAGCTGGTTAAGGGTCTGATAAACAGGGTTAAGCAGGTCTCCAACCGGAAATTCTATAATTCGTCCTCCTTGAGCTACAGTATAACGAGCATTAAGACTAACAGAAGGATAAAACATACCCTTTGCCTCATTTAATGCAGCAAGGCTTTTCTCATAATTATCCTGTTTCTGCTGAAGTGCTAAATTATGCTCAATGCCCTCTTTAATGTACTGTTCAAGGATTAAGGACTGTCCGTTTATATTCAATGTAAAAACAAAAAATATGAATATCGGTTTATATCTATCCATTGGCTTACTCTCTTTTAAGAATCCCATTTTTTATAATTTCTATATGATTATTGATAATGTCATCTTCCGAACAATCTTTTAGGTCAAAATGAATGTTTTTAGTAGCTGCCAGATTTAAAATACCTGTTGTCTGTGTCCACAGAATATGTGCCAGTTGCATTGCCGGTATGTCGGGGCGAAGTTTGCCCTCGTCAATACCTTCTTGAAGAACCTTTATGAAAAATGACATCGGATCAGCCTGCTCTTCGCAGAGTTTTGCATATCGCTCGTGAACTTCATGGCAATCAGGCAATGAGCTGAAATATACCAGTGTTTTGAAATAATCGGCATTTTCTCGGGAAAACTGAATAAAAGATTTCCCTATTGCAATAATTTTATCAAGTACAGGTGCATCAGCCGGTACATTGAGTTCAAAAGACTGCCGCAAAACCTTCAATGCCCTGATGCTTATGGCATAGTAAAGGTCCTCTTTACTGCTATAATAAAGGTAAATTGTTCCCTTACTCAGTTCAGCCATTTCAGCCACATCATCCATAGTTGCGTTTTCAAAACCAAGTTTAAAGAACACTTTTTCAGCAGCATCAAGAATATCATTCCTGCGTTGCTCTTTTTCCCGTTCTTTTCTTTCAATTATACCCATATTAAATAAATGACTATTAGTCAATTTTTGGTCAAAAATATAATTATTTTATTATAATTCAAATTATTTAAACGAATATTTTATAATATTGATTAATTTTGTTTAATAATTCAACCG
>CAZBCB010000316.1:0-4265 GCA_964489905.1 uncultured Bacteroidales bacterium | reverse complement strand
TTAATAATAAAATATTTTCCATTATTTCTGAAATTGTTGAAAGAAAACAACAGCCATGCTTTGTTATTGGCGGTTATGTTCGGGATTTATTACTTGGCCGGAAATCGGATGATATTGATATTGTTGTTCTGGGAAGTGGAATAGAACTGGCAAAAGAAGTGGCAAAACACATCGGAAATAAAGTTCCGGTTAGCATTTTCAGAAATTTTGGAACCGCTATGTTGCGGTTTGGAGATTATGAAGTTGAATTTGTCGGGGCGAGGAAAGAGTCATACCGTAAAGATTCGCGAAAACCTGTTGTTGAAGACGGAACTCTCGAAGATGACCAGCGGAGGCGTGATTTTACGATTAATGCACTTGCCGTATCGCTTAACAAACAAACATATGGAGAACTCGTTGATCCGTTTAACGGTTTAAAGGACCTTGAAAAAAAGCTTATACGTACGCCGCTTGACCCTGATGTTACATACGCTGATGACCCTTTAAGAATGCTTAGGGCAATTCGTTTTGCTGCTCAGCTTAAATTTAATATTGAAGAAAACTCATTAAAGAGTATTATCCGTAATAAAGAACGAATTCATATTGTTTCAAATGAAAGAATTACGGATGAATTGCATAAAATTATTCTTTCGGCGCAACCATCAGCAGGTTTCAGATTGCTTGATAAAACAGGGCTTCTGAATATTATTTTGCCTGAGGTGGCTGCCATGAAAGGCATTGAAGAAAGAGAAGGGAAGGGGCACAAAGATAATTTTTATCACAGCCTGAAAGTACTTGATAATGTTGCTGCAAAAAGTGATAAGCTCTGGCTGAGGTGGGCAGCATTACTGCATGATATCGGAAAACCTGCAACCAAGAAATATTCAGAAGAACATGGATGGACCTTTCACGGACATGATTATGTCGGATCAAAAATGATACCGCCTCTCTTCAGACGGATGAAATTGCCTATGAACGATCCTATGAAGTATGTTCAGAAACTGGTTTTATTGCATCTTCGTCCAATTGCACTGGCTCAGGAGGAGGTTACCGATTCGGCTGTCAGAAGATTATTATTTGAAGCCGGTGATGATATTGACGACCTGATGATGCTTTGTGAATCGGATATTACATCAAAAAATGATGAAAAAGTAAGACGCTATCTGAATAATTTCAAATTAGTAAGGCAAAAACTTGTTGAAATAGAAGAGAAAGACCGTATCCGCAATTTTCAGCCACCCATTGATGGCGATTTTATTATGAAAACATTCAATATACCACCATGCCGCGAAGTAGGAATTATTAAAAATGCGATCAAAGATGCTATTCTTGATGGAATTATAAGGAATGATGTTAATGAAGCTTATGAACTGATGATGAAAAAAGCAGAGGAGCTGGGGCTTCAGGCAATAAATAAAACAGGCAGTAACGGGCATGAAAAGAACGGATAAAGAATTCACCATCGGAAAAACTTATTGTGTTTCTGTTGATTAATCTCAGCTAATTTAATAGCTCTATAATCTGTTCTTCGGAAATGTTTTTGAATACATTTCCTGTACCTTTGAAGATATCAGCGAGTTTTGATTTCTTTTCCTGCAATTTAAGCATTTTTTCTTCGATGGTATTGCGTGTAATAAAACGGTAAATGAAAACATTTTTATTTTGTCCGATACGATGAGCACGGCTCACTGCCTGATCTTCAACAGCAGGGTTCCACCACGGGTCGAGCAGCAGCACATAGTCAGCTGCTGTCAGGTTAAGGCCAAATCCGCCTGCTTTTATTGAGATAAAAAATAACCTTGTTGCATCATCATGCTGGAATTCACTGATAATATCCTGCCTGTTTCTGGTTTCGCCGGTGAGTATCCTGTAGGTAATGGCTTTTTGATCGCAATAATCTGTAAAGAGTTTCAGATGTTTGACGAAAGAGGAAAAAATTAACGCTTTGTGTTTTTCAGCCAGAATATTCTCAATATTATCAAGCACTACTTCATATTTTCCTGAAGAGGCTTCAAAGTTTGCGTCAATAAGCACCGGGTGGCTGGCAATCTGCCTCAACCTGGTTAATGATTGCAGAATAATGATTGATGATCTTTCAATACCCTGGGACCTTATATTATCGAGTATCAGATTACGTACTTTTGACTTTTCTGACTCATAAAATCTCTGCTGACTATCAGGCATTTCACAGTATATAATCTGTTCCATTCTTTCGGGCAGTTCAGGAGCTACTTCATTTTTTGTACGCCGGAGAACAAAAGGCCTGATAATTGTTTGCAATGTCTGCATCTGATGCTCATCATCATACTTTTCAATAGGTATAACAAATTCATTTCTGAAAAAGTCAAAAGTTCCCAGTAGCCCCGGATTCAAAAAATTCATCTGTGCCCAGAGGTCAGTCAGTGAATTTTCAATGGGGGTGCCGGTTAGTACCAGTCTGTGTTCTGCATTAAGCCGACTCACAGCTTTATAAGTTTTCGAATGCGGGTTTTTAATAAGCTGGCTTTCATCAAGGATAATGTATAAAAACCTGAATTGCTCCAATTCTTCAATGTCGTTGCGCACTATGCCGTATGAAGTAATAATCAGATGACTGTTTTCATAATAATACCTGAAATTTCTGCGGACTTGCCCGCTATAAACCACAGCTTTGATTTTTGGGACAAATTTGTTAATCTCATTTAACCAGTTGTGAATGAGTGATGTGGGTACAACTATCAGCGAGGGCTTGATTTTACAGGCTGTTTCTGGCATGGCATCAAATATGGTTAATTGCTTTTCATGGATTGATTTAACCGGCCCGTAGTTCTTTTCCTGTTCGCAGTTTACTACCTGTTTCAGCAGTGTTAATGTTTGCAATGTTTTACCAAGTCCCATATCGTCTGAAAGACATCCTCCGAAAGAATGATGATAAAGGTGCATCAGCCACTGATAACCTTTTATCTGGTATTCTCTTAAATGAGCTTCAATGCCTGCCGGCAGACTGTATTGATTGGTTTTACATGTCTGGTAATTTTTCAGCAATTTTCCGGAATATTCTTTCATGCTGCCTTCTATCAGCGGATAATGCTGACGGTTGAGCCTGATACTTTCACCTGCAGTAGATGAAAAGGTAAATATATCTTTAAACCGTGTAAACCATTCTTCAGGAAGAACTACTATACGGCCGTCGGGTAGGGTATATTCGCGTTTCCCTTCAATGATATTCTGCCTGAACTTTACAAACGGAACTTCAAAATTGTCAAATTTTACCACTGCCATCACATCAAACCAGTCATGCTGATTATCATTTATTTTTATATTCAGGTTAATTGATTTAAGATAAAAAGTATGTTGCAATGTTCCTTGTGAAATAACAAATCCCTGGTTCTCTAAAGTCTGGCTGTTCTCATTCAGCCAGTTGACCAGATAAAAAAAAGAATTAATATCAGGTTCTGGTTTCATATTCAGTGGCAGAAAGTAACAATCATAACTATTTACCAGACCCAGTTTTAATAATGATGATATTACATGGTTTTCAAAGCCTGAATTCCTGACAATACGGCTAAATGTAACCAATCCGTTTGTTTCAGAAAATAACACTTTATGGTCGCTCTTTTTATTCGCCTGATATATGGTTTTTTCATCATATCTGAAATTTAGCATCAACATCGGAACTCCCTGCAGTGTCTGTTCAACAGATAATAACGGAACCGGGGTGATTGTTAAGTCAGTTATGCCAAAACCTTCGGCTTTCACTTCATAATGTTTGATGGCATTCCTGACAAAGCTCTCGAAATACTTACGCTCAGCCTCTTTTTTTATTAGAATATAATGATTTTTAAAGAAGGGTATTAATTTCTTTCCGTCAATATCATCAAAACGATAAATATCGTTCTCAATAACCACCACACATGGATTATTAGTGAGAATAAAAGCATCTTTGCCGGTAAGTTTGATTTCCTTATCCTGATAATTAATGGTAAGAAAATATTTCAGCCCTTCGTCTGTTTTGCTGAAATTAAATATTACTTTGGCATTTTCTTCGTGCAGGAATAAAACATCTGAATCATATACATTATTCAGCTGTTTTTTGTAAAATATGGGGATATCACTTCCGGTTAAAATATCAATACACCTGATAATACGCTTCTCAATGTATGGCCTGAGCTGATTGGAATAAAAATCAGGCGTTACTGAATTAAAAAAATCCTGAACACTTTCTTTCTTTTTTGAAAATACCTTTAACAGTTGATTATCGCTGTATTCATTAACAATCCTCACTAAATCAATAAAATCCTTATCAA
>CAZBCB010000315.1:0-4269 GCA_964489905.1 uncultured Bacteroidales bacterium | reverse complement strand
TATCAAAATCTTTCATTCCGAAATTTCGGAATGATTAGATTTTGTTAGTCGATTCATCAATTCAGAAAATCAATAGACAAATTTGGGATTATTGCTTGACTTGAAGTCTTATTTCAGGACCATACATTAGTATAAAGTAATATGCTGAATCGAAAATTATAATTCAATTTATTTTTTCATCTACAATTTTTTTTGCCAGTAACGTTGCATTATAGGCATTAACTATACCACCGGTACGCGAAAGCTGGCTGAATCTGACTTTTTTTGGTGTTTCTGCCTTTTCAGAAGGATAATACACCCGTAATTTTTGAGGTTTAGTAACTGATTGAAGAATAATGTCTTTTAGTTCGGATGCACTTAACTGTGGATAATACGACCATATAAGGGCAGCAATACCTGTTACTACCGGTCCTGAAAAACTGGTTCCGCTGGCCATGTTATATTTATTGTTTGGGTATAACGAAACAATATCCACGCCAGGTGCAAATAAATCAACAGTGTTTTGCCCGAAGTTGGAAAAGCTGGCGACAAAATGTTCGTTTAAAATATCTGATGAGGCTCCTACTGTTATGTAGTTTGATGCTTCAGAACCATCAGTATACGTACGGGTAGGGTATTGCATTTTTTTGTCAATATTGTAGGCATTGTTGCCTGCCGAATGTACAAGCAGTACATTATTTTTTACAGCATGTTTCAGGGCTTCGTCAACAAATTTTTTCTGGGGAGAAAAACTTTTACCGAAACTCATATTAATAATGTTAGCACCATTATCAACGGCATAACGAATTGCCAGGGCAATATCCTTATCATATTCATCCCCGTCAGGGACTGCTCTTAGAACCATAATTTCAACATTTTCAGCAATACCATCTATTCCTTCCCCGTTATTTCTGCCGGCAGCAATTATGCCTGCAACAAAGGTTCCATGTTCAGGAGCCGGTCCCTTTACATCGCTGTTTCCGTATTCCGTATCCATAATATCTGCCGGATCATCAGAAATTACAGACCTGAAATTGATATTCCTGTTCAGTTTCTTATCAAGATAATCACTGTAATACTGCTTGAATTCGCTAAGTTCTTTAAGTGTTATGTTGTTATCAAATACGTATGTCATAAATTCTTTTGTAAGCTTTATTGAATCCTCGGTACTGGTAATTCGTTCAAGGTCAGAGGGTAACAACGTATCTTTTTTAAGGTAATTCATTAAGGTTTCTGTGGCCTTGTGATATGCCTTTTCGAAAAAGTCGATGTAACTCTTTTCTGTTTCGTATTTTTTCAGTTCGGTTTCATATTTTTCTTTACTGGCAATGTAATTCCTATAATTATCCCATTCAGACCGGGGTAATTCATTAATTGACTTTACAGTGGAAAATATGGAATCATATTTTTTTACAATCCTGACGTATTCATAATTTTCAAAACGAATGTTTTCACCTGAAGCGTTACCCAGAAAATTCCATCCATGAACATCATCAATATAACCGTTTTGGTCATCGTCAATGCCATTACCGGGAATTTCATCCACATTAATCCATATTTTATCTTTCAGGTCTATGTGGTCAATGTCAACACCACCATCAATCACCGCCACAATGATTTTTTTTGCTGGTTTTAAGCCATTCAGAATTTCCCTGTATGTTTTATCAATGCTTGCACCTTGCACTGAATTGTTGGCCGGATCATGATTATACCAGTTAACCTTTTTTGTATCGAAAGAATCAACCGAAGAGAAGGGGCCGTCTGCTGACAGATTTTGATGAGCGAATATCCAGAAAGCAATCATTACTCTATATAAATACGACACTGATAAATCCTTTCGCCTGCACCTCATAAAAAATATTTCTGATTTTAAACTTATTGATTATAGAATAAATACACAGATTAATGCTTAAACCATTAACAAAACTTTATCCCAATTTAACAACTATGTTATTTTCCTGTTTAAGCTTGTAAACAGTGATAAAATTTCCGTTTATAATTTCATTGTTTAAATTAATGTGTTCAACACCTTTTTCAATACCTTTTTCATTTCTTACTTCGATATATAATATTTTGTTGCGGAATTTACGGGTAACCTTGAAACCATTCCATCCGGAAGGGATGCAGGGATCAATAGTAATCCCATGATATTCAGGCCTAATACCTAACAGGTATTGTGAAATTGCATAATAAGTCCATGTAGCAGAACCGCTGAGCCAGGGTATCCGCGATTTACCAAATCCGGGGCTGTATTTGCTGTGGGTTGTCTGGCATACTACATAAGGTTCTATTTCACGGATTTCAGCTTTATCATTATATGTAGATGGCAGGTATGATTTAAGATATGCATAAGCCTGGTTTCCGTGGCCAAGCATAGTTTCTGCAATAACCGCCCATCCCTGTGTATGCATAAAAATGCTGCCGTTTTCTTTTGTTCCCGGGTTCATCAGTTGCGCCCTAACAATGGTATAATCTGACGACGTATAAGGCGGGTCGCATAATGATATTCCATATTCAGTAGCGAGTCTTTCCTTCACATTTTTCATCGCAGTTTCGGCCTGTTCTTTCGTAGCTGCACCACTTATTATTGACCAGGCCTGAGGGTTAAGGTATATCTGACCTTCGTGGTTTTCTTTCGATCCGAATTTCATGCCATCATAACGGTAACCACGCATAAACCACTCGCCATCCCATGCATGTTGCTGAATTTTCTGGTCAAAGTCATTCAGCAGGTTTTGCGCCCATTCTTCTTCTGTCTTTTTGTTTAACAGCTTTGAAATATCCACATATTCTTTTAATGCAAGCCTTACCTGCATGGCAACAAATATTGATTCGCCTTTATGACCGAATCGCAGGCAGTCATTCCAGTCAGCCTTAAGGCCACATGGTAAGCCGTGGGCACCTGTCCGTTCAAGATTAAATTGTATAGCTCTCCTGAGGTGTCCCAATACGGTGTCTTCGCCCTTATCAGCATAAGGGAGTACTTTTTCATAAAAAGCAATATCTCCTGTTTCTTTGACATAAGCGGGTACTGCATTGAAAAGCCATAAACAGTCATCTGAACGGTATTCTTCTTCATCAGGAGCTTTTTCCTGACCTGGCTTATGTGACAATGGTCGTACCACAGGCATTGCCCCTCCTGTACTAACCTGGCCTGTTATCATTAATTCAAGCCTTTCCCTTACTTCATCAGTTATGGCATGCATAGGCCCCAGAAAATCCTGCACCGTATCACGGTAACCCAGTCCGTCGCGTTCACTGGCTGTATAAATCAAACTGGCAGCACGTGACCATGCAAAGGTTATCATACAATTATAGATGCTCCACATATTAATCATACTGTTAAGCAAAGGATCAGGCGTTTCGGCTGTCAGGCCCTTAATACGGGTGTGCCAGTATTCTTTAAGCCGGACAAGTTCATCATCAGCCTTTGATAAATTTTTGTATTCAGCTGCTATCCTTTTCCCTTCTTCGTCTGCTTTTCCGATACCTACAATAACTAGAAAATCTTGCGATTGACCCGGTTCAAGAATAATTTCAAATTGTAATGATCCGCATGGGTTATCACCATAAGCAAGTGAATTATTGCATTTCCCTTTTTCAACCGCTATCGGATTGGAATATGAGCGGTAAGGACCTATAAATACTTCTCTGTTGGTATCATAACCGATAATCCTGGCGCCAACAACAGCCTGAAAAGTATGCCTCCCCTGGTCTTTTTCCTCAAAGTTATCGGGCATTGGCGGTATGTTAACATTAGTACCATGATCAATAATTCCATCAATTACTTTCATCTGGGCAGTGTACTGTACATATTGAAGGTTAAGCAAATCATCGAGTGCATTCCATGTAGCCGCGTATTCCTGATAAGTGAATCCGCTCAGGTTTCGTTTTCTTGAACTGTTGTTTGTAATTCTCACTTTCCACAATTCATACAAACAATTTAACGGAACAAAGTAAGTTACCTCACTGGTAATTCCTTTATATTCCGATGTGATACGGGTATAGGCTGTCCCATGACAACATTGTGATTTGTACTGGTCGAGCGGCTTACCTACTGGCTGCCATGAAGCCGACCAGTAATCACCCGAATCATGATCATGAAAATATATATATCTGCCCGGCTGATCCATAGGAACTGAATTGAAACGCATCCGTATAAAACGGCCCATCCCTCCCGATTTATAGAAAGTATATCCACCTGCATTATTAGTGATAATTGCACCAAATTCTTTTGAACCAAGATAATTGCTCCATGATTTGGGCGTATCAGGCTTTGTAATTACATAT
>CAZBCB010000314.1:0-4277 GCA_964489905.1 uncultured Bacteroidales bacterium | reverse complement strand
GAAAAAATTATTAATTAACCACCATAACACTAAGTGCACATAGAACTCAGTGCATCCGGCCGTTCTAAGTGCTTTAGCGTTCAAAAAAAAATAATATAGCATGAAAACAATTATTTGTACCATCGGGAACCGTGATCTGCAATTTTATGCAAATAAAGATGCCGGCGATCTGTCTGAATTTCTGTTAAGAAACAATGATGATAAAAACTTCTTAATCATCAAAAAATCAGATTGTAATTTATTTGAACTTACAGAAAAAATCTACGAAAACTACGATAATTACAAAGAGATAATCGCTTTCCCTCTGATTGAAAAAGCAATAACAAATTTATCCGGTAATAGTATTCGGCTGGTTTTAGTTCCAACAAATCAAAATCCTCCCGATAGCCAGGATACGTTTTATATTGCTGGTATTGCTCAGAAATATTTCAGTGAAAAGGGCTATGAATCTGTTATAAAAAGTATAGATTTTAATCCTACCAACTTCAATAGTTTATTCACGTTTTTTACAGAGGTATTTGATAATTATTCGGATAATGATTTATACTGCGCAAATTCAGGTGGTACGCCTCAAATGAAGGCAGCAAGCGAATTTGCAGGACTTTTCAGAAACTTCCAGTATATCACAATAAATGCAAGAAGCGAAACATCGTTGTCAAATTTCAAACATCAGGAAAAAATTGTTCTGAAACATACGATTGAAAAAATGCTTAAAGTTTTTGCTTATGAAGGGGTGTCATTACTGCCTGTTATTGACGAAAATACTAAAAGACTATGTGAAATCGCGTTAGCACGGTTATCACTCGATTTTATAACAGCGCAAAACATTGCTAATTCACTAAATGAAACAGTAGACAAAAATTTACTTGAAATATTAAGAAAACCCAAAGCTGATATTACCAAGCAAATGTACTTGTCTGCAAAAATTAAATTCGTGCAGAAATCGTATGGCGATTATCTATGGAGATTGTTTTCAATACATGATAATATTTACATTCCTTATGTAGAAAAGTTTTTTAATTCAAAAATTAAATATTGCGAAGAAGACAATCACGCAGACTGGTGTAAATTATTAAACTCAAACCCGGAACTTCTGGAATATATTAAAACGTGTACAGTGGGTTCGAAAAACGAACCACTTAAATACGAAGTGCCCGGTAAGTATGTATATCGTGAAATACTGAATTTTGCCGTTTCAAAAAATCATGATTCTATTAGCCGTGAGGAATATGATAAACTTGAAAAAATTCACATAAGCATAGATCGTCTTGGTAAGATCAGAAATGCAATTGCACATAATTTAAAAGGTGTGAGTATAAAGGATATTGAAAAGAAGTTGAAAAAAAATGAAATAACTTTAGATGACTTCAATGCTTTGCTGGCAGAATATTTTAAAATTAGTAATGATGATTATTGCGAATTTAATCTGATAAATAATGAAATACTGAAAAGATTGTATTAAAAATAAAATCCATGGACCTTATTCTCAACACCTTCGGCACGTCGCTTCAGAAAGAAAACGACAACTTTCTGATTGTGCATCCTGACGGCAAACAAATTGTTTCGCCTGAAAAAATCCGTTCAATAAGTATTTCCAGAGGTGCGCTGATTAGCAGCGATGCGGCTTTGCTTGCCGTAAACAACGAGATTGATGTGTTGTTTGTTGACAACACCGGTAAACCTGTGGGGCGCCTGTGGAGTGTTAAATACGGTTCGGTGTCGACCATTCGCCGCAAACAGCTTGATTTTACTCTATCTGTCCACGCTGTTGATTGGATAAAAAGCATTATTGCACAGAAAATCAATAACCAGGTTGCGCTTTTACTTACATACACATTCCAGGATACCGAAACAAAAAAGCTGATTGATAAAGCCATAGGCAGACTTGAAGATTATAAAACCAAAATTGAATCGCTTAAAGGTGAAGTTGTAAGTGATATAGCAGCTACACTTCGCGGATGGGAGGGTGTAGCAACCAAAATTTATTTTGAAATGATTTCAGCACTGATGCCTGAAAAATACAGGTTCGAAAGTCGTAGCCAGCATCCCGCAACAGATGTGTTTAACTGCCTGCTCAACTATGGATATGGCATTTTGTACGGGAAAATTGAAGGCGCTCTGATAAAAGCCGGTATAGACCCTTATGTGGGTGTTTTTCACCGTGATGATTACAACAGGCCTGTGCTGGTATTTGATGTTATTGAATTATTCAGAGTATGGGTTGATTATGTGGTGGTTAATTTATGCATGCAGCAGGCAATAACCGAAGAATGTTACAGTATAAAAGAAGACGGCTCATACTGGCTTGAAGCCCTCGGAAAACGCATTCTAATTCAAAGTCTTAATGATTACCTTTCAGAAGAAATAAAAATGAATGGTATCGACCGCACCAGGCTGACTCATATTCAGCTATACGCTCAGAATCTGGCACAGCAGTTTTTAAACATAAAAGAATAAAATCATGCTCCAGACAGGAAGAAACATAACCCAGGCGGGCGACCAGTTACAAAAGATTAATGTACAACAGGTTTTTCAATATATTAAAAACCCGCCACAGGAAATGCAGGCTAAGATAAATCAACTGCGTATGGTACTTTCGCTCGATGTGAACCGTTACAGACAGCTTAAAACAACACTGCCTTATTTTACCTGTGGAATATTTCATCCACCCTACCGAAAAACTGAAAATTTCGGATACATCGAACATTTTATTCTTGACTATGATCATCTTGCTGAAAGCGATATTACCCTTGATGTACTTCGGATTAAGCTTATGGCTGACGAACGAGTTGAGATGTTGTTTACATCGCCTTCCGGCAACGGACTAAAAGTAATGTTCAGGCTGCAGGATAAATGTTATGACAGAGCACAGTTCAGTATGTTCTATAAGGTGTTTGCCCATGCTTTTTCAACAGGTTATGGTATTAACAAGGTTGTTGATAATAGGACTTCTGATGTTACAAGAGCCTGTTTTTTAAGCGCAGATCCTGAAGCTTATTTCAATCCGGGCGCTACCGGTATTTCAATATCTGCATATATTGATTTTGGCCGGCCCGACCAGGTGAATGAAGCAAGAGACCTGTTAAAAAAACTGGAAACAGAAAAGGGACAGGAAACTGCTGAAACTGCGGAAAAAGAAATTTCACCCGATATTCTGCAGCAGATAAAACAAAAGCTTAACCCGAACATACGTACAGCACGTGAAAAAATTATTTACGTACCTGGAGAACTCGAAACCATCATTGACAAAGTAAAACAACGCATGAGCGATTTTGATATAACCGTTAAAAATATTGAAAATATTCATTACGGGAAGAAATTTGTGTTTTCGGTTAATGAAATATGGGCTGAGGCAAATGTATTTTATGGTAAAAACGGATTTTCGGTAGTAAAGACCCCTAAACGGGGTAGTAATGCCGAACTGGCTGATATTGTCTTCAGAATATTATGCGAACTGTTGATTTAATAGTGTAATGGGAAGGCCAAAAACAAAAATAAATCGGAAGACCTTTATTGAGACAATAAAACTATTAAAGGATGCGGGTCTTGAAGGTGCAAAATCTTCAGATGCGTTGCCTGCTGTAACCGACCAGATAGAAAGTCTTAATGAACGTATTGAAAAAATAACAGGTGTATTCAAACATTATCAGAACAAACCTAACCATATGATATATTTTATAATGTATGATATTGAGAACAATAAGGTACGCAACCATATTGCAAAGTTTCTTATAAGAAAAGGTTGCATACGGGTGCAGAAATCGATTTTTATAGCCGACAGTGACCGTAAAAAGTATGATGAGTTGAATCAGACTCTGAAAGAGGTGCAGGAAATGTATGAAAATAATGACAGCATTTTTTTCGTACCAGTTTCTGTTGACGAAGTAAGAGCCATGAAAATAATCGGGAAGAATGTTGATTTCTCGATGGTTATTGATACACCGAACACTTTGTTTTTTTGAAAAAAATTAATAAATTTTATCATAATTTTGCACCTTCAAAAAACACATGAAATTTTCATTCCATACATGCATAATGTTTATTATAACGTGTTGCAAACAATTAATAATCAAAAACATCATGATATTGCTCTCAGAAACCATTATCCAGCATAACAAGGATTAAGACCCGATAAAAACCGGCTCTTCCTCAAAATTCCAAAAGGCTCAGAAACCATTATCCAGCATAACAAGGATTAAGACAAAAATAAAAATAAACTAAAAAACAGATAATATAAACACAAAAACCATTAAACCACAAAACAAGGAATAAGAAAA
>CAZBCB010000313.1:0-4284 GCA_964489905.1 uncultured Bacteroidales bacterium | reverse complement strand
TACCCAGGTATGATAAATTAACAAATTCATCGGGGCTAATAAAAATGGCAAGGTGCAATGCAGGTTTGAAAACAATTTGTAAAAGAAAACGTTTTTGTAGGAATTTGTCAATTGAATTTTCAATTGACGAATTTGGGATTGATGAATTTCGGATAAAATATAAAAAAGCCCCGACAGGTTTTAAAAACCTTTTGGGGCACTCCACCAGCCAATTATCAACGAAAGATTGATTTATCAATCAGTTAAAAAAATAAATCATTACTTCATTATTATCTTTCGGTTTTAAATTATTTTTGAATTGCTTAATTAATAAACATGTTCAGGCTACGATTAGTAACATTGATTTATCTTATTCTTATTCAATTTATTTCGCTGAATGGCCAGGAAACCACTGAAATAATAAAGGCCGGTTCAAATGAAATAATTGAAGGAGATACTGCATATACTTTCCTGCTTGCTGCATCGCAGGGGGATAGTGTCCTAGTGGCAAAACTGTTAAAACTGGGTGTCGATGTCAATAAGGTTTCACTTGACGGGTGGCCGGCATTAATGTATGCTCTGAATAACCACCATTATTCAGTTGCCCGTCTTCTTGCAGAAAATGGTGCTGAAATAAACAAAAGGTACTCCGAAGGCATTACGCCGCTCATTCTGGCTGTCAGTAACGGTGACCTTGAAATGGCTGAATATCTTATAAGAAAAGGCGCAGACCTTGAAATGGCTGATTATAAAGGAATTACACCATTAATGTATGCTGTTGGCATTGATAGTATTGCAATTGCCGATATGTTATTATATTATGGAGCTGACCCTTTGAAAAAAGATAATTTTGGGGCAACTGCACTTATGATTTCATGTGTTACGGGTAATTATGAAATGGCTTATTTATTACTTGAAAATGGTGCTGATCCGAACAGCAAAAACCTGAGGGGTCTTACACCGCTTCATGCAGCAACATGGTATGGCTACTGGGGCATAATGGAGTTATTACTCGGTTATGGAGCTGATCCGAATATTGTATCAGAAAGTGCTTACACACCCGCTGCAGTTGCAACAGAAGTAAACGACATATATGCGCTGGAGATGCTTGCCTCTGCGGGAGCAAATCTGCACCACAAAATCAGTTTATCCCAAAATTTACGTACCATAGCCTCAGGAAACAGGAATGACTCTATCACTGCATTTTTGCGTGAGAATAATGTACCTTATAATTACTGGCCGGGATTTAATAAATTCGGACTGGGAACTGATATTACATGGAACCTCGATGATTATTACTGGAATTTTTATTTTATTGCTTCAGAAAAAAAATATCATCTTCATATAGGTACAGGAATAGGCTTCAGACCATCAGCCATAAGAGTTCTCGAAGATAATAACGAGACATATTCATACCAGTACTGGGAACGCAGAGTCAATTTGATTCTTTCACTCGATAAATCAGTTTACCTGTTACGAAGCCATTCGGGTAATTTTATGGCAGGCATTTACGGAGGGGTGAAAGGAATGTATATATTTGGCAGTTACAGGGGCTCATCCAATAAACCTGACGACAGGATACTGGCTGCCCCGATGGCAGGCATCACACTTGACACAAGATACATCCGCTTTACTGCAGGTTATGAATATATGAACCTCAGACTTTATAAGGTAAATCCAAACCTTATTAATCTTTCTTTTTGTATCAAATGGAACAGAAAAAAGAACAATTTCAGTCCTGTTTTTATACGCTGGTAATATGAAGCCCATGTTTAAATCTTCGTTCAACACAAATACAAATGAAAAAAATACCACAGGTATTAACCATGCTAATAACACACTACATGAAAATTACACGAATAATATTAAGGTACCTGTAAAAAACAATTATTTACGGATGAAAAAAGTAATAAAAAGCTCATTCATTTTTCTTTCTGTTTTTATTGCATTTCTGTTTATTGCATGCGATGAAAAAGCATTTACTTCAAATGTTGACTGCGATAAATGCTATGCTGAAAAACCCACTATGGAGAAACTTTATGTTTACCTTACATTCAATGACAGCATTGATGAAATCCCGCTTGTCATATACAGCGGTGATGTTGAAGAAAACAAGGTTTACTTTGTTGATACCGCCTGGGTTGAAAACGGCAACCCTTACTGGGTGGTTGTTGACGTTGACAAAAAACTATCTGTCAGAGCCGAATACAGACTGAGGGGTAAAACCATATATGCTGTTGACCGTGCTAAACTCGTTGTCAAACATGTAAGTGACGAATGCGATGTGGATTGTTATGTAGTTGAAAAAAACCACATTAACCTTGAACTGAAACCAGAATTTCTTAAAAAATAACGGATATGTTTGATATCGATAAAGAATTGTCAGATTATATCCTGAACCATTCTTCACCTGAAGATCCAGTGCTTGCCGAATTATACCGTGAAACATTCCGGAAAGTCCTTTACCCACGTATGGCTTCAGGCCATTTACAGGGCAAACTTCTTGAATTCATCAGCCGGATGATACAACCTTCTGCTATTCTTGAAATTGGTACCTTTACAGGATATTCTGCTATTTGCCTGGCAAGAGGATTACAAGATAAAGGTCAACTGCATACTATTGAAATCAATGATGAACTCAGGACAATCATAGAACACTATTTTGAAAAAGCCGGTCTTCAGAAAAAAATTATTCTTCATACCGGTGACGCAAGGCAAATTATACCATCACTTAACCTCGAATTTGACCTGGCATTCATCGACGGAAACAAACAGCAATACCTTGAATACTATCATGCTGTGTATCCTAAAATCCGTAAAGGCGGTTATATATTGGCCGACAATGTACTATGGAACGGCAAAGTTACAAAACCTTCAAGGGATAAAGAAACAGCAGGCATTGTAGCATTCAATGATTATGTCAAAAATGACAATAAGGTAGAAAAACTTATTTTACCTCTGAGGGACGGACTGATGCTGATTCGCAAAATTTATTAAAAACAAACGAATTATATAATATCCTATTAGAATCAAATGATGAATATTACTTGTTTTGCAGCACACTGCATTAAATTCATGGTTTACAACTTATTATATTGTATGATATTTTATGATGGTTTATAAAATACCATAAGCTGCAAATAATCCGGATGAATAAATTTCTGACCATATACGAACAATTTTATTTTATATACGTTTACATAAGGTATTAAAAGTAATAAAAAACGACACAATAAAAGAGAGATGAGTGCGTACTCAATAAAAGACCTTGAAAAGCTTTCAGGCATAAAAGCACATACCATACGTATATGGGAAAAACGATATAAACTGATTGAACCTAAAAGAACAACAAGCAATATAAGAACATACTGCGACAGCGAACTTAAAAAACTGCTAAATATTGCTATTCTTTATCGTAATGGATTTAAAATAAGCAAATTATCAACACTTACCGATAAGGAAATAACAGATGAAATCAATAAGATTATTGTTCAGGATACTGATTTGCAAAGCCAGATAGAAGGACTTACAGTGGCAATGACTGAATTTGATGAAGTTAAATTCGAAAGAATCCTTGCCAGAGCTATAATCCAATATGGTTTTGAAGATACAGTAATTAAAATTATTTATCCTTTCATTGTAAAAGTAGGGTTAATGTGGCAGACAAGTTGCATAAACCCGGCCAGAGAACACTTTATTACCAACCTGATCAGGCAGAAAGTATTCGTAGCCATTGACAGCCTTTTAAACGAAGAGCGCAAGGAATCAAAAAAATTTTTGTTTTTTCTTCCCGAAGGCGAGTTTCATGAACTTGGAATTCTCTTCTTTGCATTCATGGCCAAAAAAAGGGGACATCAGATTATTTACCTTGGCCAATCGGTTCCTATGGATGATATAGTTGACACTGTAAACAGCAAGTCGGTTGATATTCTTGTAACTTCATTTGTTTCTTCAATCAATAGCCTCAACGATATTATTGAATTCACAAAAACACTATCTGAAAAGACCGGTAATCTTCCATTATTCATTTCAGGAGCCCAGGCATCAGGCATTGATATTAAACTTCCTGCCCATATAAAGGTTATTTCCTCGCCCTCTGAATTTGCCAATGAGCTGGCATATTTAAACTGAATGACCGAATAAAAGCACATAACAGCAACAAGCAGCAATCAAATTACAAAAACAACGTTTAATCTTTCATAATTATTTTTTAAACGTTAAATTAAGATTTCATTATCCGATTTTTTAATTTAGAATAAATTTAGAATAAAATTTAAAAATCCTTTACAAATGGATTTTTTAGAA
>CAZBCB010000312.1:0-4295 GCA_964489905.1 uncultured Bacteroidales bacterium | reverse complement strand
GCCGATAGTATCATAACGGATATTACCTGAAAAATGAAGAATAAAATCATTGTCGGTATCCGATTGCATAAAGTAGTTAATTCATTGTGAAATAAAATTCAAAAATATGGAAAAGTTGAAATTATAAAAAAATTATTCCTCATTATCAGAGAATAATAAATTTTCTTTATTTGAATATCCGGTGTCTTCGGGTAAATTAATGCCCTGAGAAGCTTTAACGGCCAGATAATCACAACGTTGATTTTCCGGGTTGTTATCATGTCCTTTAATCCATACTATTTTCACTTTGTGTTTGCGGTAAAGCTGCAGGAAAATTTTCCATAAGTCAGCGTTTTTCTTTTTTCTGAAATTCTTTTTTTCCCATTCAAAAACCCATTTTTTTTCGACTGAATCAGCAACATAACGTGAATCGGTATAAAGCGTAACCACAGATCCTTCATGTCGTAATGCTTCAAGGGCCTTAATCACGGCAAGCAATTCCATACGGTTATTGGTTGTATGACTGAAGCCCCCTGATAATTCTTTCCGGTGCTTTCCTGAAATTAAAACAACCCCGTAACCACCCGGGCCGGGATTACCACTTGCAGCGCCATCAGTATATATGGTAATTTCAGGGGACATTGTTGAGTTTGATGCCTGTGTTGGTTAAAAAAAGTTTTATTGCAATAGCCAGTAATATGATGCCAAAAATTTTTTTCAGCACGAGTATTCCTGTAGTTCCCAGCAATTTTTCAACAATCCGTGTGGCTTTGAGCACGATATAAACGATGATAATATTCAGGACAAGAGCAATTAATATGGTCCATACGTTATAAATGGCCTTAAGCGAAAGAATGGTAGTCATGCTGCCGGCACCTGCAATCAGGGGGAAGGCTACCGGTACAATGGAAGAATGTTTGCCTGATTCATACTTGAAAAATTCCACCCCAAGTACCATTTCGAATCCAAGTAATAAAAGAACAAATGAACCGGCAATAGCAAATGATGAAACATCAACACCGAAAAGATTCAGAAAAGGCTCACCGGCAAAAAGAAAAAGCAGCATAAGTACGAATGATACAATAGTAGCTCTTTCAGCATCAAGATGCCCTGTTTTACGCTTAATTTCAATGATTATGGGTATTGAGCCGGTAATATCAATAACGGCAAACAATACCATAAATACAGTAAAAATGTCAATTATTTTTAAATTCATTTTTTAACGATGTTCGTTGGTCTGATTATCTGATTATCTTCATTTCATCGATCAGATGTCGCGCACCTGCATATTTATCAATTACAAACAATACATAACGGATGTCAACACAAATGCAACGCTGTAACCTGGGTTCATAAATAATATCGCCTGTCATCGCCTCCCAGTTGCCGTCAAATGCTATACCAATGAGGTTGCCCGTTGAATCGAGTACCGGACTGCCGGAATTACCGCCTGTAATATCATTATCGGTAATAAAACAAATAGGCAAGGTATCATCCATTCCATATTCAGCAAAATCCTTAGCGTTATAAAGTTTCTTCAGTTTATCAGGAACAATAAATTCCCAGTTCGAAGGATCTTCTTTTTCAATAATTCCGTCGAGTGTTGTGTAATAATTATAATGTACCGCATCTCTCGGATAATAGTCCTGCACCGTGCCATAAGTAAGACGCATGGTGGCATTTGCATCGGGATAAAACAATTTGTCCTGCTGCATCTCCATCAGCCCTGCCATATAAAGCCGCTGCCCTTTGTCATAATCAGCATTAATCAGGTTTCTCCCCCGGATTAGTTCATTGAGTTTAATTCTGGTTGTCAATGCAGCCACAAAAGCTTTATCTTTTTCGAGTATTTTACGGGAAGGATGCCGGATAAATTCATTAAATTTATCATAACTTGAAAAAACAGAACTGCTGAACAGGTCTTCAGCATATTTACCCGTGTTCCCTTTATATTTAGTCCGGATTACATTAAAAAAAGCAGGCTGATACGCTTCAGGAACATTCCTGTAATAAAGCTGAAGGACTGCAGGAGTTACTTTAGCATCGGTAGAAGGGCTGTATTCACTGTAAAACTCATCGCCGAGTAATTTAAGTTCATTTGCAAGTGAATCAATAACCTGCTGGCTTGGGTGTTCTTCAAGCATACTGTCGTAAAGTTTCACTGCTCTTGCGGCAAAACTAATTATTTCCGATGCAGTAAAAAGGCATTCTGTAGTATATTGAATGGCATGCTGATATGGACGACGTTCCTTAATTGCCTCCTGAATGAGCTCAAGCGCATGGCCATATTTATCTTTTCGCTGTTCATCAGCATTAACCCAATCAGTAAATGTTGCTTCAAGCTGTTGTTTTTTTTCATAAATTTTAAGTCGTTTGATACCCTGCAGTTGTCCCACAGAAAATTTCCAGTAATTGCTTGATCGTGCGTATTTTGAAGCATACTGGATGTTAATTTTTTCATCTGCCTGCATGTCTTTAAGTAATATTTCCTGCCGTAACCCCCTTATTGTTATTCTGTTGGGGTTAATTACCTCCATCAGTTCATTTACTTCAAAAGAAGTAATATAACGAACTGTATTCCCCGGATATCCTATAACCATGGTAAAATCGTCCTTATGATATCCTTTCAGAGAAACGGGGAAATAATGCCTTGGTTTTAACGGAATATTTTGCGGAGAATAATCAGCTGGTTTGCCATCGGGTCCGGTATAAACCCTGAAAATGCTGAAATCACCCGTATGTCTTGGCCAAACCCAGTTATCCGTATCATAGCCAAACTTTCCTATTGAAGAAGGAGGTGCACCAACCAACCGCACATCGTTGTATTGTTCATATACAAGAAGGTAAAAATTATTCCCGTTAAAAAAAGATTTTACAATAGCTTTATAATGATTGCCTGCAGTGGCTTCATTTTCAATTTCACGGCTTATTTCCCTTATTCTTGCATTCCGGAGTTCTCCTTTAAGTGTGTCATGTAAATTGGCAAGAATACGGAATGAAACATCCTCCATACGAATCAGAAAAGAAACAGACAGTTCGGGATTGGGTAATTCTTCATCACGGCTGGCAGCCCAAAAACCATTTGTAAGATAATCGTGTTCGACTGTACTGTGATTTTGTATTGCCTCAAAACCACAATGATGATTGGTTAACAAAAGGCCATCAGCAGAAACTATTTCAGCTGTGCAAAAATTACCAAACATAACCACCGCATCTTTCAGACTACTGTGATTAATGCTGTAAATATCCTCTGCCGACAATTGCAAGCCCATTGAGGTCATTCTGTTGATATTCATTTTTTCAAGCAAAGGCAGCAGCCACATGCCTTCATCAGCCCGTAATGCCGACAGACCCAATAAATAACAGCTTACTAAAAGTAAAAGTATTTTTTTCATAAATGTCAGTTTCTTAGAAATATTTATAAAAATTTAAAAGTTCAAAGATAACTGACTTTTTTTTAATAAAAATGATTTTCGATGGTATGGGGTGACTCCATACTCTTCAATTGCCCTGCGATGCTCTGCAGTGGGATATCCCTTATTCTTATCCCATGCATACAAATTATAAATCGTATGCATACGAAGCATGTATTCATCACGATATACCTTTGCCAGAACAGAAGCAGCGGCAATGGACATATAATTTGCATCACCATGAATAATACAAATATGAGGAACGGATTTATAGCGGAAAAACCTGTTCCCATCTACCAGAATTCTGTCAGGTTTGACTGATAACTTATCCAGTGCCCTGTGCATGGCAAGTATTGATGCCCTGAGGATATTTAACGAGTCAATCTCTGTATTATCACAACATGCCACTGCCCATGAAAGAGCATTCTTTTCAATATCAATACGCAATATATTTCTTTTATGCGGAGTAAGCTTTTTGGAATCGTCCAGCACTTCATTCTTATATCCTTTTGGTAGTATAACAGCCGCAGCATATACAGGACCTGCCAGACATCCCCTCCCTGCTTCATCGCATCCTGCTTCAAGCCCTTCGGGATAATAAAATTCTTTTAACATCTTCTGCCTTAAATTTTAATTTTAAAGTTAAAAAGGTAATTTAAACTGCCAATAATTTTTTTAACCTTTGAAAATATGCATAAATCAGGGATAAATTTATTTTGTGCATTTACTAAATGTGTAAATGATTAAAAATTAAAAGAATACAAAACTTTCAATTTATTAACCCGTAACCGAAGTATTTTTCCTGTTCTATTGGATAAGACTTACTTTGAATAAAATTCTTATTACATTTGTCAGAGAAACAAGAAAACAAACCATTGAAAAGGAAATTCTTAACCAATCTGG
>CAZBCB010000311.1:0-4295 GCA_964489905.1 uncultured Bacteroidales bacterium | reverse complement strand
GAATTTGTCATTAACCTTATTTTTCTAATGACCATCATTAGTAAATTTTGTTAATCCCAAATTCGTCAATAGAAAAACTAAAAATGTATAACTTGAAACTCTTATAAATTTAGTTTTTCTAAATCCGGGTTTAAATTAATCAAGTACAAACTCTTTTTTCCAGTCTTTCTTTTCTTTCCATTGAGGTTGTTGTTGTTTGTCAAATAAAAAATCATTAATAATCAGATAGTCCATTTCAGTACGCATAAAGCAACGGTATGCATCTTCGGGATTACAGACTATAGGTTCTCCACGCACATTAAAACTGGTATTAACCATAATTCCGAATCCTGTGTGTTTCTTAAAGGCATTTAATAACAACCAGAAACGCTCATTGGTCTCTCTATGAACAGTCTGTATGCGTGCTGAGAGGTCAATATGTGTTACAGCAGGAATTTCACTTCGTTCAACATAAAGCCTTTGCATCAGCGGTAATTGAAAATAATCATCCGGAAGCGGTTTTCGGATATTTTCCTTTACGCCGGCTACAAGTAACATATAAGGTGAAGGTACATTCAGATTAAAATAATTTATATTGTCTTCGGCTAATACTGCCGGTGCAAAAGGGCGAAAACTTTCGCGGTATTTAATTTTCAGGTTTAACTTTTTCTGCATTTCTTTATTCCGTGCATCTCCCAGAATACTTCGGTTACCCAATGCCCTTGGTCCGAATTCCATACGCCCCTGGAACCATCCGACGACTTTACCATCAGCTATCAGTTGAGCCGTTTTCTCGGCCAGTTTATTGTAATCATCGAAAAACAAATATGTTGCGTTGTATTTTGATGCCATATTCTCGACATCTTTGTTTGAATATGCCGGCCCAAGGAACGAGCCTTTCATCATATCGGAATTTGAAGGAATGTATGGCTTCCCGAAAAAAATGTGGTAGGCAGCCAGAGCTGCACCAATGGCACCACCGGCATCACCAGCTGCAGGCTGAATATAAATGTTCTTAAAAATATTTTCCTGAAGAATTTTTCCGTTAGCCACACAATTGAGAGCAACACCACCGGCAAGACACAATGAATCAGCGTCCGTAATTTCCCTGATATGTTTTACCATGGCCATCATAATCTCTTCTGTAATCTGCTGAATGGCATAAGCCATATCACAATGCTGTTGCTGAATCTCAGATTCAGGCAAACGCCTGCCCAGACCAAATAATTTTTCCCACTTTTTATCATTCACCATACGCAAACCCGTGGAATAGGAAAAATATTGCTGATTAAGCCATATTGACCCGTCTTCTCTGATATCAACCAGATGGTCCTTAATTAACCGATAATACTTTTTTACATTGTCAGAATCAGGAATACCGTATGGTGCAAGTCCCATAAGTTTATATTCCCCTGAGTTTACCTTAAAGCCCAGATAATAAGTAAATGCTGAATATAAAAGGCCAAGCGAATGCGGAAAACGAAGCTCCTTCAGTATTTTTATCGAATTTTTTTCTCCGACCGATAGTGAAGCGGTAGCCCACTCCCCCACTCCATCAATAGTAATAATTGCAGCACGGTTGAATCCCGATGGAAAATAAGCACTGGCAGCATGTGATAAATGATGTTCGGTAAAAAGCAGTTTCAGCTTTTTTTTATCATATGGTTCAATTTCCTTGAGTTTATCATATATAAGTTTTTTCAGAAACACTTTTTCCTTAAGCCAGACCGGAATAGATGTAACAAACGAGATAAGCCCGCGCGGAGCAAAACCATAATATGTTTCAAGCAATCGTTCGAATTTAAGCATCGGCTTATCGTAAAATACCACTGCATCAAGTTCATCAATCGATGTTCCGCTGTCATTGAGGCAAAATCGAATTGCATTGACCGGAAAACCAGCATCGTGCTTTTTACGGGTAAAACGTTCTTCCTGGGCAGCTGCAATAATTTCACCGTCTCTGATTAATGCAGCTGCTGAATCATGATAAAATGCCGATATGCCAAGTATCTTCACTGCCAGATGTTATTAAATGTAAAATCTCCCTGAACCCACTCCCGAAAATTATTAAAATTTTTCGCAACAGCATCAGCTTTTATTTCTGAGGTTTTTTGCCAAAATATGATTTAAGTTTACCCAACTCGGGATACATCGGATCAAGATTCTCTAATTCTTCAGCACATTTAACGGCTTCAGCTTTCTGATTGTCAGAAAGATAAGCAATAGTCATTAAATGCAGAAACCTCGGATCAAACCTGAATTCATCATATACCTTTTTTAAATGAAATAAAGCTGTAACAACATCCTTATTCCTGTAATACAATTCTCCCAGCATGCGGTTGGTAATATGCGAATCCTTAATCTTAAGAGATTCATTCAATACCTTGATTGCCGATGCATAATCTGACCTGGCAATCAGTTCCTTTGCGTTATCAATATATGTAATGATTTGTTGGGGAATATAACTTAAGTAAGTATATTGCGGCGGAGGTACAGGGATATTAATTCCGGGATCAGTTTCTTTAATAAGGTCGAGGGTTTTCAATGCATTTTCTTCATCATTGTCATAAATATAAGCTATATAAAGCTTTGTAAGCACTCTTAGCCTCATTTTATCATTTAGTTCCAATGCATTTGAAAAGTATTTGATAGCATTCTTCAGATCATTTTTAATAAGATATATTTCACCTGCCCTGAAATAAGCATAAAATGTAGGTTCGTATTGAAGTGACTGATTCAGGTACTTTAATGCAAGCGGTAAATCATTAATATTGATGAGGTAATCAGCAGCCCTGCGATAATATTCAGCCCAGTATGGGTTAATTTTAACAAGAGCATTATATTCACGGAACGCATTATAATAATCCTGCCGGTTTGCATAATATTCAGCAAGTTTCAGATGTGCATTTGCACCGTTAAAATTTTTCCTTGCAACAACAAAAAAAGCAAGAGAATCAATATACGAAACAGGCTGATAAATCAGTCGATAATCGATATATTCTTTGGAATCGTCACGGAATGGCCAGTGATAGGATAGGTTTTTAATACGATGATAGCCAATGAGCCGGTCTAATTCAGAATAGCCGTAATTTATCAGATAATATTCAGGAGGTTCAACGGTATATTCATTCACATTCGATGCAATGATACCATCAACAACAATTTTCTGATAAAAGGCATCGGCCAGTAAAAATTGGCCACTGATAT
Source organism: uncultured Bacteroidales bacterium (assembly GCA_964489905.1). GTDB lineage: Bacteria > Bacteroidota > Bacteroidia > Bacteroidales > UBA10428 > UBA5072. Next base: position 1,109 of record CAZBCB010000311.1, on the reverse strand, counting down.
TGGGATGGACATGTTCTGTAAGCAGATTATTCCCAATCAGCCTGTTGGCAGAAAAAGCCTCAAAAAGAGCGAGTGTTGGCACAAAATGTGCATTATATTCATTTGCCAGCCTGCGAATGATATTGTTTATATCCGTCGATGCCCTGAAACGAATACAATCATAATCACGTGCCTTTGTGTAATATTCATAAGCTTTGCTGTAATCAGCCTGTTTTTCAGCATCTTTTCCCTGGTTATAATAATAATCAGCCGGTTTATATTGGGTTGTTTCAATAGATTTAAAAGGAGCCAGATCTTTAATGTTGCTGACAAGGTCACTTATGAAGACGGGGACATTTTTTCTTTTTGCTTTTTTAAGCATCGACCTCATGTTGAGCTCAAAAAATTTTATGCCTTTCCGGTAATCTTTGCTGTTGTATATGATATCTGCTTTGTTTACTATTCTCGACATCAGTGTCCCTCTTTTTTCAGCCGGCGATTTGCCGCTTTTCTTAGCAAGGGCTCCTATCAGGTTTCTTATTGCCTGATACACCTTCAGGTTCATTAATTTAAGATGCAGACAAATCAGACTGCGGTTATGGGAAAATGCTTCTTTTGAACCAACGCCAAAAGCACCATAAAACTCATTATGCCCTGCATAAATCAATATGGCATCAGGATCTTCCCTGAGTATTTGCGGAATAAAATCACGTAAGGTAAAGGTATTAATGGCAGTAATGGCCGTATTAATTATCTCAATTTTCTTATCCGGATAAGCATCCTGAAGCCTTTCCTGCAAAATTCTTGAAAACATCAGATTGTCCTCGTACGGAAAACCTACAACAGTTGAGCTCCCCATTACAAATATCCGGAAACAATTATCCGGTTTTTTTTTGAGAAAAATGTCCTTGGCAGGAGCAGTATATTCAAAACGCTGAAAATATTTTTTCCCGATGTCAGGGTTTACAACCCTGTACCCGGAGTACATTTCATCAGGATGATTAATAAATAACTTAAAATTATCGCCATAATGAAACGCTCTTAATAACAATTCAATTAAAATGAAAAATAAAATCGGGAAAACAGCTAATAATAAATTAAAAAGTAATTTTCTTGTTCCGGATATTTTT
>CAZBCB010000310.1:0-4298 GCA_964489905.1 uncultured Bacteroidales bacterium | reverse complement strand
AGGACTTCTGATAAGCTTTTCCTATATCCTGTTTCTTCAGTTTTCCTCTCAGTTTGCCCTTTCAGGTGCTTTCAGTCCGTTTATTGCAGCATGGATTCCAAATGTACTTTTTATGATTATTGCGATATTACTATACCGGATGGCTCCAAAATAATATTATTTTAATTTTATCGTTGATTAAGTTAAAGATTCTTTTTTGACTAACTTTGCAATCCTGTAAAAAAGATAAATATATTACTAATAATTTAAAACCTGAAACCTCAGCGCATGTTTAACGTACGATACATTACAGGAGTTTTTACTTTTACCGGCCTTAAAATAACGTAATATTCAGGAGGGAGCAGGACATGAAAAACAAATGGCTGAAAACATTGACATCTCCGGTTATATTTATTTTAACAGGTGCAATTGCAGGGTTTATTTTAATATCCATACAGAGTTTTTCGGATAAAGATGGTTATCCTGTTACTAATACAGGAAAGCCTATTCAGGTAGCAGCGCCTTTCACAATGCCTTCCCGGCTTGTTTTTGCCGGTGAAACGGTTCCGCTTGAAAACTTCGATACACGCGAAAGCCTTGATCGTGAAATATTGGTTAATGCCTACTGGCATTCACGCACGCTGCTTGTTTTAAAGAAATCAAAACGCTATTTTGCCGTGATTGAACCTATTTTAAAAAAATACAATATTCCCGAGGATTTTAAATATATTCCCATGGCTGAAAGCGGCTTTGATTTTACGGTTTCTCCTGCCGGAGCAGCCGGTGTATGGCAATTATTAGAGACCACTGCCAAAGAATATGGCCTTGAAATCAATAATGAGGTTGACGAACGCTACCATCTTGAAAAATCAACAGAAGCAGCCTGTAAGTTCCTTACCGAATCATACAACTTGTTTAAAAACTGGACACTGGCCGCAGCTTCCTATAATGTGGGGCGCAAAAATATCAGTAATCAGATTGAAAGACAGAAGGTAAACAATTATTATGACCTTTTGCTTAATGAAGAAACAGCCCGTTATGTATTTCGTATTCTGGCTTTTAAACTAATTTCTCAAAATCCCAATGCATTTGGCTTCCATCTGGATGATGATGATTATTATCCTTCAATTCCCGTTGTTGAAGTAAAAGTTGACAGTTCAATTACCAATATTGCAAGGTTTGCTTCTTCTTATTCAATAAATTACAAAATCCTGAAATACTTTAATCCATGGCTTCGTGACAATTATCTTACCAACAAGTCAGGAAAGACATATCTGATAAAGATTCCCGAGGGAAGTAAGCGAAGCTATCCCGAAATGGCGGCAAATGTAAATGAAGAACTCAATGCTGACAAACCGCAGTGAAATTTCAGAACCTGAGACCAATCAGCAAATAATAGAAAAGGGTGAGATTGAAGTACTTGGTGCAAGGGTTCATAATCTTAAAAACATTGATGTAGTAATACCCCGTAACAGGCTTACTGTCATCACCGGCCTTAGTGGCAGCGGAAAATCATCACTTGCTTTTGATACCATATATGCTGAAGGTCAGCGGAGATATATGGAAACATTATCGGCCTATGCCCGTCAGTTTCTGGGTAATATGGAACGACCTGATGTTGACAAAATTCAAGGCTTAAGTCCCGTTATCTCCATCGAGCAGAAAACCACCGCAAAAAATCCCCGTTCAACCGTAGGTACAATAACTGAAATTTATGATTTCCTGCGTCTGCTTTTTGCACGTGCCGGCATTGCTTATTCTTATAATACCGGCGAGCCGATGGTGAAATATACCGACGAACAAATCATTAACCTGATTATTGAAAAATATTTAAATCAGAAAATTTACATACTTGCCCCGGTTGTTAAAGGAAGAAAAGGACATTACAAAGAATTGTTTGAACAGGTACGCCGGAAAGGGTTCCTTAATGTGAGGATTGATGGTGAGTTAACAGAAATAAAGCATGGGATGAAAGTTGACCGTTATAAGACGCATTTTATTGAAATTGTCATTGATAAACTTGAGGTATCGCAAAAGGATAAGGGCAGGTTAAAAACTTCTGTTTCACTGGCAATGCAGCATGGCAGGGGGAATGTCATAATACTCGAATCCAACGGTAAAAACCTGCGTTATTTCAGCCGTCAACTGATGTGTCCGTCAACAGGCATCTCATATAATGAACCCGCTCCGCATACATTTTCGTTCAATTCTCCACAGGGAGCATGCACGCGTTGTAACGGACTGGGTACTGTAAATGAGGTGGATATAAGCAAAGTAATCCCCAATACTGAATTAAGTATCCGGAAAGGTGGCATTCAGCCATTGGGGCCTTACAGAAATTCACTCATCTTCTGGCAGCTCGAAGCCATTGCCAACAAATACCACTTTACCCTTAACACACCTATTAAAGACATTGCTGAAGATGCCTTGAATGTTATACTCTATGGCTCAGAAGAAACGTTTAAGCTCGAAAATACTCCCCTCGGACTTGGTTCAAATTATTTTCTGAGCTTTGAAGGTATTATTAACTATATTTCAAATCATCAGGATATTGATGACAGTGAAAACAACAAATGGGCACAACAGTTTATCCGTAAAGTAACATGTCCCGAATGCCATGGGGCAAGACTTAAAAAGGAAGCATTATATTTTCGTATTCATGATAAGAATATTTTTGAACTGGCTTCGATGGAGATTTCAGCGTTGTACAAATGGTTCAGCAATGTGCATAAATATCTTACCGAACGTCAGTTAAAAATCGGAACTGAAATTATCAAAGAACTGAACAACCGCATCAAATTTTTGCTTGACGTGGGCCTGGAATATCTTACGTTAAACCGGCCTGCAGCCAGCCTTTCAGGAGGTGAAAGCCAACGCATAAGACTGGCAACACAAATTGGTTCGCAACTGGTAAATGTGTGCTACATCCTTGATGAACCCAGTATTGGATTACACCAGCGCGACAACCGCCGGCTTATTAATGCATTAAAGGAATTACGCGATTCGGGTAATACAGTCATTGTGGTTGAGCATGACAGGGAAATGATTCTCAATGCCGATTACATTGTTGACCTTGGCCCTTTTGCAGGGCGATTTGGCGGTGAAGTGTGTGCAAGCGGCACTCCTCTTGAGGTAATGAAAAGCAATACGCTCACATCTCAATATCTTAATCGTATAAAAAATATTGAATTGCCTTCATTGCGACGAAAAAGCAAAGGAAAATCACTTGTTTTAAGGGGAGCTTCGGGTAATAACCTGAAAAAAATTGACGTCGAATTTCCGCTGGGCAAATTTATCTGCATTACCGGTGTGTCGGGAAGCGGCAAATCAACACTTGTGTATGATACACTTTATCCGATTTTAAGCCGCCATTTTTACAGGTCATCTCTCGAACCTCTGCCATACGAATCAATTGAAGGAATCAACCTTATTGACAAAGTTATTGAAGTTGACCAGTCGCCGCTGGGCCGGACCCCACGTTCAAACCCTGCTACTTATACCGGTGTTTTTTCAGACATCCGCAAGTTGTTTGAACAAACCCGCGAAGCAAAAATAAGGGGATATAAAGCCGGGCGGTTTTCTTTTAACGTGAAGGGAGGGCGGTGTGAAGTATGCCAGGGAGCAGGCGTGCAAACCATTGAAATGAATTTTTTACCCGATGTATATGTTGAATGCAGCGTATGTAACGGCCTGCGATATAACCGCGAAACGCTGGAAGTACGATACAAAGGCAAAAACATCAGTGATATCCTCGACATGACCATACAACAGGCGGTTGATTTTTTTGAAAACATCCCCGCTATCCACAATAAGCTTGTTACGCTAAAGGAAGTCGGACTTGGCTATATCAAACTTGGACAACCATCTACCACACTTTCGGGAGGAGAATCACAAAGAGTAAAACTGGCTGCAGAGTTATCAAGAAAAGACACCGGCAAAACTCTTTATATACTCGATGAGCCTACAACAGGGCTGCACTTTGAGGATATCCGTGCTTTGCTTGAATTACTTAACAGACTGGTTGATAAGGGTAACACAGTGATAGTTATTGAACACAATATGGATGTTATTAAAATGGCTGATCATATTATTGACCTCGGTCCTGAGGGCGGTGCTAAAGGAGGAAAAGTGATCTGCACAGGAACACCCGAAGAAATCATTCAAAACCCCAAAAGTTTTACTGCTGAATTTTTAAAACATGAATTAGAATTATCGGGATATGGAAAAAATAGATTATTTTTTCGACCTTTTTTTACTGAATGTAAATATTGAATACTGATGTCGCCCAATAAAATGTAACAATAGTAATTTTATATTCG
>CAZBCB010000309.1:0-4306 GCA_964489905.1 uncultured Bacteroidales bacterium | reverse complement strand
CTGCATTTCTCCCTGTCATTTTCCCCCCTCTTTTTTCCCTCCATTTTTTTATCATTTTTCCCCCTCCCCAAACCTATACCAAAGCAATACCAAAGCAATACCAAAGCCTACCGCGATAATATGTTAATAACTCTATTTTTTGACGGTTTTAGAATCGGGTAGGAGTTAGGTATTATTATGCCTGGTTTTGATAAACGGCGATATCAATTTTGAAAAATCCTGCTGAAAACCCGTTTTTCGAACAAATCACGAAAATGTTTAAATGAAAATCACCTTAAATCATGCACTTGCATGCATTAAGTGGTATTTCGTTACACACCCATAGTTTTTTTTGGCCACCCGGACCGCCAGCCCTAATTTTCGGTTGAATTTAAATTTTTATGTATGAAAAGTTTAGGAAATTTTTTAATCGGATCGCTGTCAAGCCTGGGTGTTGCAATGATGATACCCTCGACAGCAATGGCTGCCACAGAAATACCGGCAGGCATAGTCAACTCTCTCGAAGCACTGATCAGTCTGGTCAGCGGCTTGCTCTCAGCCATCCTGGTGGCATGGCTTAAAAAGAAATGGGATAAATGACCTGCTCTCCTGCCATAGTGTGCACACGCAGGAGTAAGGTCAGATCTCTTTCTGGTCACCAAGTGTAAATTTTTTTAATCAATCAATTATTAACTCTTAAAAATTTTTAAAATTATGGGAACAATTAATCAAGGGATCCTCGGTGGTGTCTCAGGCACAGTAGGATCAGTAGTGGGCTCAAGCTGGAAAGGTATCAGCTACCTCAGGGGTAAGGCCACAAGTTATAACGATGCAAATACAGAAGCTCAGAAGGCAATACGAGTAACCTTCCGCAAGCTGGTAAAACTTGCAAGCTCACTTAAGGTAACTATAATCCGCCCCATCTGGAGCAAAAAGGCAGTAAAACAAACAGGAAGTAATCTGTTTATCAGCGAAAACTTTCAGAATATAGATCCTGAAGTTCCGCTTTCCGAATGTCCTGAACTTGTCTTTTCGTTTGGTGAACTTCCATTGCCCGAAGGACTTGCGGTTCAACGCAACGTTGCAGTTCCGGGTGGCATTACCGTAAGCTGGACAGACAATTCAGGAATCGACCTTGCCGGATCGAACGATTTATTGAGGCTGATAGCAGTCTGCGGTGATGCAGCAGTGTCAATCACTCCTGCGGGTATCGTCCGAGCTAGCGAAACAGCCAATGTTGTGCTTCCTTATGGCGCCGGACAGATAGTAAGGGTATACGTTTTCTTCCAAAACGCTACCCAGGGTATCTATTCTAATGATAAGAGCTTCATCGTTAATATCTAAAAAAAGCAGTTCAGAGCCCGAAAACCTGTCGTTCATAAAGTTTAAAATTTTTTTTCGGGCTTTGTTCTTTTTTTTAAAAAACTATAAATATTTTAGCCCTGCTTTATATAATATTAAAGTAAAAATTAATTAGTATTATTAACAAATAATCAATAACTTATGAGTGATGATAATATAGCATTTCTATTAGAAAACCTTCGTGATACAGATCTTGAAGTTGTCAGGGATGATGATGGCTGGAACTTTTATCAGTTTAACAGAGAGCCAAACCTTAGTAGTTTTAAAAGTTCACTTAGTCTTTTGTATCATTGTTCAATGGAAGAAATAAGACTGAAAATTTCAAGATTAGATATCAATCCCGATAATTATAAAGAAGGTTTAATAATGCAGATAGATGACGTTCTGGAAGAGTTTACAACTGTTGACAATTTGCTTATAAAGAAAAACCTTAATATAACAAATTTAAGAGGTGATGCTTTCGACTATGAAAGGATTAGCCCGGAATGTAAAAAAACAATTCTGGATTTTATTGCATTCCAGAAAGAGATAACTGAAAAATTCTTGCGTAAGTTGAAAAAGCCATTGCCATCAGCTAATACCGAAAATATAAAGTGGGTGGGGAATAAAACTGATCTTGTTGAAATGTCGCTTGCCCTTTATCATGCAAATGTACTTACAAAAGATGGCCGTCCTGTTACCAGAAAAGAGTGTATCAATTTTGCTGCTTCATTGTTCGGAGAAAAAATAAAAGACCCAAATAAAGTAATCGCTAAACTGTATGAAAGAGAAAATCCTGCTGCGTTCTTGCAACGCCTGACTGATTTATTGCAACAAAGCCAAATGAAAAGAGATTATAATTCAGATATATAGAGATGGTTTTTTTAGTTTTTCCCCTCCCTCCCCCTGTAAAAAGGGCCTTTTTGATTTTTTTTATTTTTTAATGTATTGAATATCAGTACCCATTGAAAAGTATTTTCAAAAAAGTATAGGGGGAGTGCAGGGGGATCCCCCTATGAAATCGAATCCGCTTTTTTATACTTGCACCGTAATCAATCAAAAATGATTTTAATAAAAAAACAAAACACAAACATTAATGGAAGTTATAACAATTGAAACAGAAGCCTTCCTCAGGCTTATCCGGAGCAATGAAACCCTGGTTGCCATTCTGGAGAATAAAAATCGCGTGGTGAAAACCCCGGTTGAAGATATCGGGCTTAAAGTATCAAAACTTTACAGCGAACGCTTGCTGACTACTTATGAAGTATTGCGTATGCTGAAAATGTCGACCAGAAAACTCAGCGAACTGCGCTCTTCGGGCGAAATACCCTTCATTGAGGTTGGCCGCAAGTTCCTGTATAAAACAGAAGATATCGATAACTACATCAACAATCATTATAATGAAAACACCGGATAAAAGGGTGAGCTTATACTGAGCAGAAACCTAATGATCATTTAAGATTTATTAAACAACATAATTACAAATCATAAAACTTTAAAAATATGCAGTTAGAAAAAGGATTATTAAAAGGAAGAGATGTTACACTGGTTTGGGCTAAGAAAAACAAAGAGCCGCTTCTGGATCCTTATGTTGTTGTCTTACATTATTCATCAGGATCATCACCCGAATCGATAGTGAAATATCTCACCGACGATAAAGTGAAGGCATCAGCTCATCTGCTGATAACTCGCACAGGAAATGTATATCAAATGGTCGATTTCAACACCCAGGCCTGGCATGCAGGTGTGAGCTCATTCATGGGGCGCAGCGATGTAAACAGGTTTTCAATAGGCATTGAACTTGAAAATGCAGGTTTCCTGAATAAAGAAGGAGATAAATTTTACACCTGGTTTATGAAAGAAATTCCTGCTGAAGAAGTTGTGGAATCCAAAAATAAAAAAACAGGTGTTTCAACCTACTGGCAAAGATTTTCATGTAAGCAAATGAATAAAATGTTCAAAATCATCAAAATTCTTGAGGAATATTATCCGATAGAACATGTGGTCGGACATAGTGAAATAGCACCGGGAAGGAAGATTGATCCGGGGCCGGCATTCAGACAATGCTACGAAATGGAAGAATCCTCAATGGAAGAATCTTTATAAGATTTACTACACTTTTAATTCAACTGCTTTGGGCAGTATCAGAGTTTTTTAAAATAACAACTAACATTTTTAAATTCTATTAGTGATGAATATCCCTGTCACCCTGATAAACTATGCGTTATCGAATAAGATAGTAAACCAGTTTAAGGTATATATCTACCTGAAGTCAATATGTAGTGGTCATTTCAGGGTGCACGGGGATTTCGTCTCTAATGCATGTCTTGATCTTGATATACAGGATCGCCGTACATTCAGCAAGAACCTCAGATGGCTGCTCAACAACCGTTGGGTAACCCTCAATTCAAAGACAGGGAGTTACCGCATTGTCAGTTACGACCGTCTGTGCTACAGGCTTAAAATAAAGGGGTTTACCAATGTGGCATTTTGCCGTGACTATTTCAAAAGTTTCAGGCCGTTTTTATATGCTGCATCGATGACTACCCAGGTGAGAATAAAGAATCGGAGTATCCGACAGCCGGTGTGGAAAGAAGGACGCACCAGAAAGAGTATGTCGACCGTGGAGAAACTGGAGAAAATAGACACCTTGCCCGTGCGTTATATGGGCAAGGTACTTGATCTTGATTACTCAACCATTTCTCTGTATAAAAAAGCCGCATGTGAAGTTGGCTACATCAGTTGCCACCATCATTACGAAGATACAGGAATCCCGGGCTATATGATCCGTGCCTTCATGAAGGACAATCCTGACGAGGCAGGGAAGCATATAGTCCACAACGGGAGGATACATATACAACGACCTGATAAGTTCAGGAACCATGAAATAGTATTAAAGAGGAGACGAATACGAACTCCATAGACCATTTTTTGGTCTAACCCCTTATATCTTGGACATTTTTTATAAAACAGTTTAGAACTTTTT
>CAZBCB010000308.1:0-4307 GCA_964489905.1 uncultured Bacteroidales bacterium | reverse complement strand
TAAATATTATCCCTCCATAAATTCTTTTTTTGTTTATCTTTATGTAAACAAAAAACCACTAAAAATGAAATCATTAACCTTTCTTGGAAGAATTATTTATGCAATACCCTTCATTATTTTTGGGGTATTTCATTTTCTTAATGCCAAAGGCATGGCAGATAGTATGTTACAAAACTGGCCTTTTAACATGGCACTTGTTTACATTTCAGGTCTGGCTTTAATTTTAGCCGGTGTCAGTATTATGCTGAACCTTTATGCACGCGTAGCAAGCCTACTATTAGCATTATTATTACTTATTATCATCCTTACTATTCATCTAAAGGGAATAATTTCTGTTGATGCTGTACTTAAACAAATGGCAACGACTTCATTGCTGAAAGATGTTGCCCTGCTTGGAGCTGCTCTTACCTATGCAGGCCTTGCAGAAAAATAAAAAATTACCGCTTGTTTATCATGTTGTTTTATTCAGCCTAAAGTGAAGGAATAAACGATTTTAATAAAACAATATTAAGTTCTAATTAATTAATCTAAAACCCGCCTCAAATAATCCCCATTCGTCAATTGAAAAAATCTATTGACGAATGGGGATTATTTATTAACAGATTAAGCACCTGTATTACATAATATTCACAAATTAACCAACTGATCTCCATTTTAATACTGCGCTATTCACATATCGCCTTGTTATTAGGCTGTTGAAAAAGAAATATGTCTGTCATCAGCCTTTATTTTAATTTTGCATGTGTTTAATTTCAATTTCATGATTTCAGCCACATACAATGAAGAATCCATCAGAACTTTAGACTGGCGTGAGCATATCCGTAAACGTCCCGGAATGTATATCGGGAAATTAGGAGATGGGTCATCGCAGGACGATGGAATTTATGTACTGCTTAAGGAAGTTCTCGATAATGCCATTGATGAGCATATGATGGGTTTTGGCCAGTCAATTGAGATTACTATTAATGAAAATATTGTCAGTGTTCGTGATTATGGAAGAGGCATTCCCCTTGGTAAAGTGCTCGATGTCGCCTCAAAAATGAATACCGGAGCAAAATATGATTCAAAAGTATTTAAAAAGTCTGTTGGTTTAAATGGGGTAGGTATTAAGGCTGTTAATGCACTTTCGTCACATTTTGAAATTAAATCATTTCGTGAAGGACGGGTAAAGGCAATTACTTTTAATGAAGGTAACCTTACCCTCGATGCTCCCGAACAAATATGCCAGGAAAAAAACGGTACCCTTGTGTCATTTGTGCCTGATGTTAAAATGTTCGGCCATTTCAGGTTTATGGAAGATTATGTTGAAACTATGATTAAGAACTATGTTTACCTGAATGCCGGCCTGACCATTTTTTTAAACGGCAATCCTTATTTTTCAAAAAATGGTCTTGTTGACCTGTTACAGGAAAATGTCAATGGTGATGGCCTGTATCCTGTTATTCACCTGAAAGATACTGACTTTGAAATAGCCATGACTCATGGCAATCAATATGGCGAAATTTATTATCCCTTTGTAAATGGTCAGCACACCACACAGGGCGGCACACACCTATACGCCTTCAAAGAAGCCCTGGTAAAGACAATACGGGATTTTTACAAAAAGGATTTTGATCCTTCAGATATTCGTGCATCAATTATTGCTGCCATAAGTATTAAAATTGAAGATCCTGTATTTGAATCGCAGACAAAAACCAAACTTGGTTCGCGGGATATGGGACCTGAAGGACCAAGCATCCGGAATTTCATTGTTGATTTTCTCAAAAAGCACCTCGATAACTATTTGCATAAAAATCCTCAAACCGCTGACATTTTATTAAAAAAAATACTTGAATCAGAAAAAGAAAGGAAAGCCATTTCGGGTATTCAGAAACTGGCAAGGGAAAGGGCTAAAAAAGCCAGCCTGCACAATCGTAAACTGCGTGATTGCCGGTTTCATTTCAACACTAATGACGAAAGACGTCTTGAAACAACCTTGTTTATTACCGAAGGTGACTCTGCAAGCGGATCAATTACCACTGCCAGAGATGTTAATACACAAGCCGTCTTCAGCCTGAAAGGAAAACCCTTAAATTCATTCGGGCTGTCTAAAAAAATAGTATATGAAAACGAGGAGTTCAATTTACTGCAGGCTGCCCTTAACATAGAAGATGGCCTTGAAAACCTTCGTTACAATAATGTTGTAATTGCAACCGATGCCGATGTTGATGGAATGCATATCAGACTGCTGCTCCTTACCTTTTTTCTTCAGTTTTTCCCCGACCTGGTACGACAGGGACATTTATATATATTGCAGACTCCGCTTTTCAGAGTTCGTAACAAAAGAGAAACCATTTACTGTTATTCTGAAGAAGAAAAACAACAGGCTATTCAGAAACTCGGTAATAACCCTGAAATTACACGGTTTAAAGGTCTTGGTGAAATATCACCCGACGAATTCAAACATTTTATTGGCAAAGATATGCGCCTTGAACCAGTGAGAATTAAAAAAGGAGATCATGTCCATGAAATTCTTCCTTTTTACATGGGTAAGAATACACCTGAAAGACAGGATTTTATTATTGAAAACCTGAAAGTTGAAGAAATTCTTGAAGAAATGATATAAAAATACAGATAGGTAATTCAGTTTGTCTGCCAGATGATTAAAGTATGAACAACCAGGAAGAAAAAATATTTGAGGAAGGAAACGAAGAAACCAATCATGCAGGTGGATTTACACAACCTGAAAGTGATACCGATCTGCATACAATTGAAACAGGCCATATTACCCAGCGGACTCGCATGTACAAAGACTGGTTTCTCGACTATGCCTCTTATGTGATCCTTGAACGAGCAGTACCTCATATAAATGACGGCCTGAAACCGGTTCAGCGCAGGATATTGCATGCTATGCGTCAGCTTGAAGACGGACGTTATAATAAAGTAGCCAATATAATTGGCTACACTATGCAATATCACCCTCATGGCGATGCATCTATTGGTGATGCTCTCGTACAACTGGGGCAAAAAAATCTTCTTATAGATACCCAGGGTAACTGGGGAAATATTTTAACGGGCGATAGTGCAGCAGCACCTCGATATATTGAAGCACGGCTTTCAAAATTCGCACTGGAAGTAGTCTTCAATCCCAAGACAACTGTATGGAAAGCAACTTATGACGGCCGTAACCAGGAACCGGTTACCCTTCCGGTTAAATTTCCGCTTTTGCTCGCCATGGGCATTGAAGGTATTGCTGTGGGACTGGCATCAAAAATCCTTCCTCATAATTTTAATGAGCTTATTGATGCATGCATATCCAGTCTGCAAGAAAAAGATTTTAACCTGTTCCCCGATTTCCCTACCGGCGGGCTTATTGATGTATCACGTTATAATGACGGGCTCAGAGGTGGTCTGGTGAGAATCAGGGCAAGAATTAGCAAGCTCGACAAAAAAACATTGGTCATTACTGAAATACCTTTCGGGCAAACCACTTCATCATTAATTGATTCCATCTTAAAGGCCAATGAAAAAGGTAAAATAAAAATCAGAAAAATAGATGATAACACATCCGAAAAGGTAGAAATTCTTATTCATCTTATGCCCGGCATCGATCCCGATAAAACCATAGATGCCCTCTATGCTTTCACCGATTGTGAAATACCTGTCTCACCCAATGCCTGTGTAATAAGAAATGATAAACCGGCTTTCATAGGAGTAAAGGAAATATTGCATCATTCGGCACAGGAAACTGTCCGATTGCTTAAATCAGAATTAAAAATAAGGCTGGATGAACTTGAAGAAATATGGCATTTTACTTCACTGGAGAAGATATTTATTGAGAATGAACTATATGAACCAATTAAAAACTGCAAAACAGAAGAAGCCATTATTGAAACTATTGATGAGTCTTTAAATCCTTATAAAAAAATGTTGCGAAGGCCTGTATCGCGGGAAGATTGCATCCGTCTCTCCAATATTCCTATTAAAAGAATTTCAAAATACAGTGCATTTAAGGCTGATGAGCTGATAAAACAAACAGAAACCGAGATAGATGAAGTCAATAATCATCTTATCAATATCATTCCATATACCATCAATTATTACAGACAGATTAAAAAGAAGTACGGCGCATACCATGAAAGAAAAACAGAAATAAAGAACTTTGATAATATTGAAGCTACTGAGGTTGTAGCAGCCAGTGAAAAATTATATGTCAACATTACTGAAGGCTTTATCGGCACAGGCCTTAAAAAAGACGAATATGTGTGTGATTGCTCTGATATTGATGATATTCTGGTAATACGATAGTACGGTAAATACAAATTTAC
>CAZBCB010000307.1:0-4318 GCA_964489905.1 uncultured Bacteroidales bacterium | reverse complement strand
TTTATTCATGATAGCATAGTAGATCTTACGGGGAATAAAATATGTTGACTTTATCAGCAATCGGTTAAAAATTCCGGGGATGCAGATAACATCACCTTTTTTAAGACAATGCATGGAGTATTCAACCACTTCATGTGGTTCCATCCAGCGGAGAAGTCTCATACCAATCCAGTTAAAATTTGCATTCCGGTTGCGGTGAAAATCACTGTAGGTAAAACCAGGGCAAAGGCATTGAACTTTTATACCATATTGGCTTACATCCATGTGCAGTGATTCCGAGAAATTTTTCAGAAACATTTTTGTACTGGTATAGAGTGCATTCCGGGAAGTAGGAGTAAATGCTGATAATGAAGAGACATTGATAATAATGCCCGATTTTTTTTGCATCATTACAGGCAATACTTTATGTATAAGCATTAATGGTGCATCAACATGAACCTTTAACATTGAAAGCTGATTTTCAATTTCATCTTCACTAAAGCGCATTCCTATCCCATATCCGGCATTATTTACAAGAGCATCAATACTTTTTAACCGACCAATGGCCTTAAGCACTGCTGATAATTCTTCCTTTTGCGAAAGATCGGCAATTATCACTTCAACATGTACACCGTATTTCTTTTCTAACTCAAGAGCAACCTGCCGTATAATTTCTTTTCTTCTTCCGGTAATAACCAGATTATAGCCATGTTTTGCAAAATAAACAGCAAAAGCTTTGCCTATTCCGCTTGTTGCACCTGTAATAATTGCTGTTTTGCCCGACTTCTGGCGGTTTTCAATAGGTAAGTGAACGTTTTCCGGCTGATTATTAGTCCTGTACCGCAAAAAAAGCGATTTGTTCAGTTGACTTATTGCCGGTGGCAGAAAATAATTTATTCTGATAAATTTGCGGAACAGGTTTTTAATGGCAGGATAGTAAGCCGTTATTTTAATCACCTGTTCAGCAAATTTATGTCTATAATAATGATAATTCATATTCATTAATTTTAGGTTATTCAACTTAACTGATCATTAATTTCACGGACAGATAAATCAAAAATTATACCTTTCTGAAACCTGTCATATACTATATGACATAGAAAAGATTAATAAGTTGCACATAACATTATATTTTAACAATATTTAACGCCCGCGCTGTCAAAAAATAAATTCACTGAGGTTAATATTTCCTACATGAAAGAAGAAGAAAGCGAAAAGTTTATGCAAATAAATAAACCAAAATTAGTCAATAGAAACACAATAAATATTTAAACATAGTTTCAATTTACGAATTTGGGATAAACCTTCTATAAAGAAAAAAATCACTGCAGATTGCACATTGGTAATTTGCTCAGAGGAAATGACTTGTGTCTGAGAGGCCGTTATCGTACTGTAATTATGGTTTCTTTCTTTCCGGCAATATTGACTGTTCTTCCCGGATATGCCTGCAGTCCTCTTCTAAGGCAATCAAGGGCTATTCTGAGGTCATTGATATTCAGTACATAAGCAACTCTTACTTCCTGTTTCCCCAGATCAGTATTATAATAAAATCCCGAACCCGGTGCCAGCATAACAGTATTATTATTATAAGAAAATTCTTCAAGCATCCACATGGCAAATTTTTCAGCATCGTCAACGGGCAATTTAACCATTACATAGAAAGCCCCTTTGGGTACGGGGCAAAAAACCCCTTCAATACTGTTAAGTTCATTGACAACGAAATTTCTGCGCTTCAAAAACTCATTATATACCATATCAAGGTATTCAGGTGGTGAATCAAGTGCTGCTTCAGCAGCAATCTGCCCGATATTAGGAGGACAAAGGCGTGCCTGACAAAATTTGAGTGTAGTCTGAAGCAATTCCTTATTCCTGGATACTATTAATCCTACTCTCAAACCAGTGGCACTGTATCGTTTCGAGACCGAATCAATCATTATGAGATGCTGGTCGAGACCCTCTATTTGCATTGCCGATGTGAACACCGTATCATCATAACAAAGCTCGCGGTATACCTCATCACATAATAAAAACAAATCATACTTGATAACAAGGTCTCTTATTTGTTCAAGTTCATCGCGCGAATAAACGTGACCTGTAGGATTATTGGGATTACAGATGATGATGGCCTTTGTTTTCGATGTTATCCGCTTTTCAAACTCGCTGACAGGCGGTAATGCGAAACCACTTTCAATGGTTGAGGTGATGGGCACAACTTCAACATCAGTAGCCGTGGCAAAACTGAAATAGTTAGCATAAAATGGCTCAGGCACAATGATTTCATCACCGGCATTGAGGCAGGTAAGCAACGTAAGTGTAATAGCCTCTGAAGCGCCGGTGGTAATGAGAATATTGGTGTAATCAAGCTCAATATTTATTGATTTATAATAATCAACAAATTTCCTCCTCAATGACTCGTTTCCTGCACTGTGGCCATAATCAACTATTTGCGAAGACATATTTTTAATTGCCGCAAGCGCGTTGGGCGAAGTAGGAATATCAGGTTGGCCGATATTTAACCGGTAAACTTTAATTCCACGCCGCTCGGCGCTCTCAGCAAGCGGAACAAGCTTGCGAATAGGTGAATTAGGCATAAGCTGCCCCAGTTTTGAAATAACAGGCATCTTTATAAATTTTTTTAAAGCAAAATAAAACCTTTTCCCTTCATGAAAAAGAGATACAATTAATTTTTTTATATGAACAAACAGATTACTGCTGCGGATTTTCCGCCGGTTTTACATTACCCTTTATAGTAAGGGTAACAACCGAGTTGCTCGCATTGGAATATACAGTTATTGTCTTGTTAAATGATCCGACAATCCGTGTATTATAACCTACCTTTATGGAAGATTTTTCACCTTTTTTAATTGGTTCTGATGACCATTTCGGAGTAGTGCACCCACATGATGACCTTACATTGTTTATTATAAGAGGCTCTTTACCTGTATTTTTGAATACAAATTCATAGTTGCCATCGCCTCCCTGAATAATAGTTCCGAAATCATGTGTAAGTTCCGCAAATTCAATGTAAGGGGCATCTTTACTTTTACTTGCAGAATCGGGAGATTGAGAACATCCCGTTGACATAAAAATAACCGAAACGAACAAAACAGTAAGTATCTTTTTCATTTTTTAATAAATTTTGAACCGTGCAAAAATAATTGAATTACTTAATATTTACTCTAATTCTGACAGAAATCTATTAAACAGATATTAAAAAAAATGTTAATTAAGCATAAATATTATACGAATTACAGATAATACTGGTCACTTAAATTTTTCAGCCCGCTATTGCTGTTCATAGTAAACCCTTTTATTCCCATAAGTTTACAGGATAAACCCCTTGTTCAAGCAGATTTATCAGGTTATTGGTAACCATTTGCCGGTCTTCCTTATAAGTAACCCCAAACCATCTTTCGGAGGTATTCAGTAATTTAACCTTTGTTTTGCCTTCCCTGATAACTGCATTTACTACAGCGGGAAGATAAAATTCAGCGCTCAGGTTATTACTGTTTTGGCTGATAAAATCTTTAAACTGTAAATCGAGATATTTAAATACCGATGGCATAAAACCCATGAGGTTCATCGAAACAATCTCATTTCCGGTAAATTCAATAATCTGACTGTCATCAAGCTGACTTTTAATTACATTGCCTTCTTTATAAATTTTTTTATGCTCAACAATGCTGATAAGATATCCGTCGTTATCGGCCATACAGATTCCCCTTGAAACATGGCCTGATTCGGATAAGGTATGTGCCAGCGGATACCCAACTATACAATAATTATCAGTATCATCATTATATGTAGAAACAAGAAAGTCAGACATAATTTTAAATGAACCTGCACCATAAAAATCATCAGCGTTAATAACAGCAAAGGGTGTGTTGATTTTATCACGGGCCACAAGCACTGCATGACCTGTTCCCCATGGTTTAGCCCGATCCGGTGGTACTGTAAGTCCTTCAGGTATATTGTCTATTTCCTGATATACAAAATCAATATCAGCTTTTTTCATAGCTTTCTTAAGAACCAGATCTTTAAAATCATTGACAAACTCCTTACGAACTACCAGAATAATCTTACCAAACCCGGCTCTTAATGCGTCATATATTGAATACTCCACAATGGTTTCACCCGACGGGCCAAAACGATCAACCTGTTTCAGCCCTCCATACCTGCTGCCAATTCCTGCAGCCAATATTAACAAAGAAGGTTTCATAAACATATATTTTTGTACACAAATTAATTTTCTTGATTCGGGAACAGCAAAAATGGCAATTTAAGCTGCTGTTTATTCATTTATTATAATCATGAATACAACTAAATTATTTCCACGATT
>CAZBCB010000306.1:0-4336 GCA_964489905.1 uncultured Bacteroidales bacterium | reverse complement strand
AAAAATTTATCTTCGCTGCGCAAATTATTAAACAAACAATTTATGAGAAGTACTTCTTTTTTAGTATTGCTGATAAGCAGTATGGTATTATTCAATTCATGTCAGAATAAAAAGAATTATTCAAAAGTTAAATTAGAAACCGATCTTGATACGGTAAGTTATTATCTTGGTGTTTTATGGGCGCGTGGTGCACAGGGTGGCGGTATAGATGAGCTGAACTACGAAGCCATCAGTAAAGGCATGCAGGCTGTATTTGATAAAGACAGTACAATCCCGCCCAGTTATGAAATGCAAAACTACCTGCAGATGTTTTCCATCAGAAAAATGTTTGCCGAATACAAAACTGATAATGAAAAATTTCTTGAAGAAAATGCAAAAAAAGACAGTGTCATCACCCTGCCCAGCGGACTGCAATATATGATAATTACACAGGGAGCAGGACCTAAGCCTCAGTCAGACGATTCTGTTATTGTAAATTATGTAGGCAAAACGATTGACGGCATGGAATTTGACAATTCTTTCATGAGAGGTCAACCATCGGTATTTTATGTTTCAGGCCTGATTAAAGGATGGACAGAAGGACTGCAGCTGATGAACGTAGGTTCAAAATACCGGTTTTTTATCCCTTATAAGCTGGCTTATGGCGAAACAGGGTCACGTCGTATTAAACCTTATTCAACACTTATCTTTGATGTAGAACTGGTTGGCATTAAACCTTCAAAATAACTTTTACTATATCTGTCAATAACACACAGGCTCTCTGATGATACTCAGGGAGCCTGTTTTTTTACTTTTTGATATTCAGAAATTTTATATAATTACATTGGGATACAAGACATTTCTTTAATAATCCCAACTTCGTCAATTGAAAAAAGATGATTGAGCCTCTATTAACTAATCTCAGATTATATCAACTCGCTTCATTTACTTCTTTTACTCTTTTCAAAGATGCTGTGTAAAATAACATCAAGGCTGAGCAATATCAGCAATCCGATAAAGGCAATAATAAATATATTGGAAAAATTTAAAGAAATATGCGGGAATGAGAAAAAATGTATTAACCGGGACATAGCTTTTTCTGTATTAATGACTAGATTGAATTGATTATTATCTTCACCGCTTTGCAATACAAAAGAGATTATTAATAATCCCAGAAATACCAAAGCAAATAAAATCCATCCAATAACAGATATGACAGGCTTGTACTGAGGTCTGGCTTTGATAATACTGGTTAGTTCAACCCGGTTCATAATGCGCTCATTCATGCCAGGCAATGCCTGTTCATAGCCTGCTGAACGTATCATCCTTCTTATTTTATCATCAAAAGCCGGTATATTTTTCATATTATTGCATATTAATCGTGTAAACCGTATGACTAATTTCAGCACATTTTTTAAAAAAATGCAAAAGTTTTTTTCGTGCCCTGAAAAGTTTTATTTTGACATTGGATTTTGATAATCCTGTAATTTGATGTATTTCATCAATTTTTGATTCATTCAGGTAATACAAGGTAACAATTATTCTTTCATCTTCAGGAAGCATGGCTAAAGCTTTCCGAACTAAATCCGAAGCTTCTTCTTCAGTGTATCCATAAAAAAGATTTCCGTAAATACTATCATCTTCAATCTGCATCATCTTATTGTCTATTGACATTTCTTCAGGCCTCCGGCTGCGGATTCTTGATACTGCTGTATTATATACAATACGGTAAAGCCATGTGGAAAAGTTTGATTTCCGTCTGAACGATGCAAGGTTTTCAAATGCTTTAACAAAGGCATCCTGGACAACCTCTTCAGCATCATGTTTATTTTCAAGAATTCTGTATGCAAGGGTATATGCCATAGCGCTATAACGGTTAACCAGATGGGCAAAAAGCTGCTTTTCGCCATTCAATACCTTTTCAATAATATATGTGTCAGAAAACTGATTCATTTTAAAATATGACGCTTACCTGATTCATTTGGTTACAAAAACAGCAAATAAAAAAATTCTTTTTTTGTAACCGCATAAATATGCGTGCGTCAAATATTCGAATTAATAAATTAAAATTATATAACTATGAATCACGATTTAGTTCCTGCAATTTTTTTTATTGTCACTGGTGCAGTTGTATTTGGTGTACTTTATGTATATTATACAACTCGAAACCGCGAAAGGATGGCCCTGATAGAGAAGAACGCTGATCCTGCCATTTTAAAGTCCTCTTGCAACGGATCCTTTAAGCTTTTCCCGATAAAGTTCGGTATGTTACTGATGGGTATCGGACTGGGTATTCTTGTGGGAAGTATTATTGAATCTACCACGATCCTGAAAGATGAAGTTGCTTATTTTTCAATGATATTCCTTTTTGGTGGCACAGGGCTTTTTGCTTCTTATTTTATCGGCAGGAAAGTTGGCAAATAACCAAAAAAGGTAAGTATCATTAATTCCACAAAATTGTCAATTGAAACAGTGTGTCTAAATGTTTTATTGTGTTTCTGTTGACTAATCTTGATTAATTTAACATTAAACCCAAGTATGATGAATTAACAAATTCATCGTACCTGGGTTAAGCTTTTACAAACAGCAACTTATGTTGATCAAATTGCTGCACCTCCTCTTTCTCCGGTTCTTATGCGAATGCATTCCTCAAGCGGAGTAATAAATATTTTACCATCCCCCACTTCACCGGTAGCGTTTGTGCGGGCTGCCTTAATAATAGTATTGACGGTTATATCAACAAAAGCATCATTTACAGCAATTTCAAGCCTGATTTTTGGTATCAGGTTAGGCACAAATACATTACCGCGATAAACTTCTTCACTGATTTGTTGTCCGTGTCCTGATACCCTGCTTACGGTGATGCGGGTAATTTCAGCCTCAATAAGTGCTTCACGCACCTGATCGAGCTTATTTTCACGAATAATAGCTGTAATAAGTTTCATATTCTGATTTTTTATTTTTTAATTATCTTGGATTAAGCATACCATAGCCTTGTTCTCCATGATAAGTATGGTCAAGCCCCTGCATTTCAGCCTCGGTAGATGCTCTGAATCCAACAAATTTATTAACAAGCCATATAAGAACAAGCGTCACGATTGCCGCGTAGGCAATAGCTATGCCCACTGCAGCAAACTGAACACCCAATTGCTGCCAGACATTCCATGAGCTGCCTGCAGCTTCAGTTGCAGCCTGCATCCAGCTTTTTCTGATAAAGAATACCAGTAGAAGTGAACCGGTAATACCCCCTATACCGTGGATGCCAAAAGCATCAAGGCTATCGTCATATCCTATTCTGTTTTTAATGGCAATAGCCAGATAGCAGACAATGGCTGCTCCAAGTCCTAACATTATAGCTCCCCACGGTTGAACCACGCCGGCTGCAGGAGTAACAGCAACAAGACCTGCCAGGATACCACTTGCAAAACCGAGTGCAGTTGCTTTTCCTGTATGAACCGATTCAATAATCAGCCAGCCTATTGCGCCTGAGGCAGCAGCTACCTGTGTAGCGGTAAGTGCCTGTGCTGTGAGTAAGCCACTGTTAACACTGCTCCCTGCATTAAATCCGAACCAGCCAACCCATAACAAACCTGCACCTGTAAGAGTCATAACAAGGTTATTAGGCGCTATAGCTATTTTCGGATGTCCTCTTCGTGAACCCAGATACAGAGCTGCAACAAGACCGCTGACACCGGAAGCAATATGAACCACCGTACCGCCGGCAAAGTCAATTGCTCCCATAGCACCCATATTGAAAAGAAAACCATCACTGGCCCATACCCAGTGACATAAAGGGTTATATACCAGCAAACCCCACAACGCAATAAAAACAATATAACCTTTAAATGAAACCCTTTCGGCAAAAGCACCTGCAATCAGCGCAGGAGTGAGTATGGCAAACTTACCCTGAAACATAGCAAATACATATTCAGGAACACCAGAAGGAGAAATTGTTTCATCTATTCCTTTCAGCAACAAATAATCTTTATTCCATCCAATCCATCCGCCCAGTATATTTTTGCCAAAACTCATTGAATATCCCACCAAAACCCATAATACTGCCATTATGCCCATAGCAACAAAACTATGCATCATTGTACCCAGAACATTTTTTGTCCTTACAAGGCCTCCGTAAAACATGGCCAGACCGGGTACCATTAGTAAAACCAAAGCTGTTGAGGTTAACATCCATGACGTAATACCCGTGTCAACCACAGGCATCCCATCTGAGCCCATTGAAGGCAAAACCCCAACTACCATTGTAACTGTAACCAACAAAAAAAATCGTTTTCTGATACTCATATTTTCAAATATTAAATTTTGAAACAAAAATATATATTTTTTAGGGTTAAAAAAA
>CAZBCB010000305.1:0-4338 GCA_964489905.1 uncultured Bacteroidales bacterium | reverse complement strand
TTTTTAAATAATTTATGGTTCATAATGGAATAGATATATAATTAACAGAGATAAATCAAGTGTTACAGATTAATAAAATATTTTAAAATAGAAATATGAGGAATTTTAAAAGATTTCTTTTAGATGGGTTATTTATGTAAACAATAATCTTAGAATAAAGAAAGTTTTTATATTTTTGACCTTTATTTTTCGTATGACGCAATTAAACATCAGGGAATTCATTCTTTTTATTGCAGGTTTTTCTTTGCTTTTCGGATTCCTGATGCTCTTTTTTAAAAGGACTGCACTGTTTATCCCCGGCATATTTCATTGGGCAACAGGTAGTTTTTTCGTAGGTATCAGCCTTTTTATTTATGCCTTTTATCCATTCCCCAATGAATATATCAATCTGCTTTTCACAAACTGGCTCTCTTTTACCGGACAATGCCTGTTTTTATTTGCTTTCTGGAAATTCAAGGAAAAACGGGTTAATTATATCATTTTAATTGGATTACCCGCAGCAAGTGTTATCGCAACCACCATTTTAACTTATGTATATCATCACATGGGTTTGAGGGTAACGGTTAATTCAATATTATATGCTTTATGGGCAGGATTTTGTTTTTATGAAATGCTTACCCCTCCTCAAGAATCTTTAAAGGTTATTTTCCGTGTCAATGCAATGGCATTTTTGCTTTTCGGCCTTGCAATGCTCACACGGGCGGTGGTGACTTTTCCACTTAAAGAAATTGATTTAATGGCTCCAACCATTGAAAGCCTGATACTTTTTTCGGCCCTTGCTCTGGCAGAGATTCTGATCAATTTTGGATTTATCATTATGGTGAATGACAGAATAACAGATGATCTTACCACACAAATTGCCATGAAAGACAGGTTTTTTTCAATTATTGCGCATGACCTGAAAAACCCCATGAACAATATTCTTGGCTTTAGCGAATTACTGCTGATGAAGATTAAAAGAAATGATATCAGCGAAATGGAAATGGTATCACATGCTATTAAAAATTCTGTTATACAAACCTATAACCTGCTTGAAAACCTGCTTGAATGGTCACTCTCGCAGAGTAAGAAGATACCCTTCAATCCGGAAAAAATTAATTTGCGCCAGCTTATTTCGGAGGAAAAGGATTTTTACCTGTCTTTTGTGGCAAGCAAAAATTTAACAGTTGAATTCAGAGGAGAAAAGGATGTTAGCATCTTTGCCGACAGAAACATGCTGAAAACTGTTTTAAGAAATCTGATTACCAATGCTGTAAAATATTCTCATCCGGGCGGAAAAATAAAAATTGAATCGAAATTAATCCCGTCATTTGTTGAGATTGCTATAAGTGACACAGGGGTTGGTATTGCGCCGGAGAGGTTAGAAAGAATTTTTACGCTTGACGAAAAAATCACTACCCGTGGCACGGCCGATGAAAAGGGAAGCGGGCTTGGCCTTTTGCTATGCAAAGAATTTATTGAAAAACATAAAGGCAGGATATGGATTAACAGCGAAGCCAATAAAGGCACCACTGTATTTTTTACGCTGCCATTAGGCTGAATATGTAGTATCAACAATTATTGCACAATATGTGCATTAACTCCTGAAAATTATAGCGTAATTATAAAGTTATTGAGGCAAATGATTTTTTGACGCTGTGAAATTGATCCCGAAATAAAAATATTCTTTTAACAGCATGTTTTTTTGCCATATTTTATTTTCTTTTTTAATAAGAGATGGATAATTGGCCGTAGTAAAACAAAATGGCGGGAAAAGCCTTATATATTCAATGCTTTTGTCGTTAATCACAAGGCCAGCTTTTTCAAATTTATCTATCCACGATGCAAGGCTCTGGATATTCTCATTCCCCAGTTTTATTGTCTTATTCAGCTTTTCATCATATAAGTCAATGATTCGCTTATTTCCCCTTTTTAAGAAGAGCTTCAGATTGTTGATGATATTATGTCCGTTTTCTTCACAAACCACAAGTATTCCGTTATCTTTCATTGCTTTTTTGATGATTTGAAGTGCTGCTTCGTTGGGTTCAAGATGATGCAAAACATCCTGTGTGATAATATAATCAAACTGGTTTTCAAAAAAAGGCGGATCAAAAACATTATGATATTTCACACTGAAACCACTGATGTTTCCATATTTGCTCCAGTATTCCATTCGTTGCGGAATATGATCATAGAAATATTCAACAGTTGTACCCAATACCTTAAATCCGTTCAGCGCCAGAAAAATACCCGTTGTGCCATAACCACAGCCACAATCCCAGATAGATGCATTGCTGTCAGTAATTTTATTGCTGATGTATTCAAGTCGCTGGCAATAATACGCTTTTCGGAACAGAAAACTTTTCCTGTCTTTTGCAAACTGATACAAATTCTGTAAAGTGGTATTCTGTTTCGTCTCCTGCAATAAAAGCTCAAAAAATTGTTCTACATCCATTTCAGTATTTCTTTTATTATTTCGCACTGCCGGTTGATACAACCTTCTCAATGCTCTCCCAGATTGACCGGGCGGTATTGTCCCATGTAAATTTCTGCCGCCGGATTCTTCCCTTCAGAATTAATTCTTCACGGAGTTTTGCATCACTGCTCATTTTGAGCATAGCTTCCTTAATTGAATCAATTGAGTAAGGATCTGCCATTAATGCTGCATCACCGGCTATTTCAGGCATAGACGATATGTTTGAAGTTATCACCGGCACATCAGCATACATAGCTTCAACCACCGGAATACCAAAGCCTTCATAACAGGAGACCAGTATTAGAGAAAGGGCAGCGCCCATTATCCTACAGAGCTGGTCCTGGTCAAGTCTGCCGGTAAAAATGATATCATTTTTAAAGGTTGATTTTTCGTATGCCCGTTGCATTTCGGGCGTAAAAAACAGCTTGTCGCCCACAATGACCAGTTTGATAGAAGTTCCCGAACTTTCCCTGAATCTGTTATAGGCCTCTATCATTCTTGCAATATTTTTTCTTGGCACGAGCACACCTACATATAGAAAATATTCTTCTCCCTCTGTATATTTTTGTTTTACTGCATCTTTTTCCTCCTTACTTAAAGGGGCAAAGCCATTGCCGGCACCATTATAGGCCACATCAATCCTGTGGTATGGAATATTGTAATATGATCCGATTTCATTCTTTGAAAATTCTGACACTGTGATTATCCTTGAAGCCATGGCAGCATATTTTGGAAAATAGTAACGCCAGAAAACACCATCAAGCAATGGTACCCCATATTTGTCACGATGAAAATTTATATCATGTATCACAGGTAATGAAGGTATTTCCCTGAGTTTTAATGAAAGGTACCCTTCAGGCGAATAAAAAAGTGAGGGCTTGTGCTTTCTTACCCGCGAAACAATGGCATGTTCAAACCATATATACCATAAAACCGGATGCCTTGCCGGCGGAAAAACCACTTCGGGAATGACATTGGAACCAAAAATAAACTGTTCGTCATACCTGCGGTCGAACAAAAAAACAAATTTATGCTCCGGATGCCATTCAACCAGACGTTTAAGCGTATGATAAGTAAACCATCCTATGCCACTTAGCTTTTCAGCAATCAACAATCGTGTATTAACCGCAATTATCATATACTTATAATGCTTTTTGCCTTTAATTTGTTCACTTGTGATGGCTTTAAAAAATAATAATTTGTCTTTTTTTCACTTTTCCATATTTTTAGTCTGTCACCCTCTTTTACATAAATATCATAATCATAGCTTTTTAATAAGCTTATCAGTTCTTTTGTTTTTTTATCAGGATTGCCAAGAGGCTGATTAATTTCAACCAGCAACACGGGTTCAGTATCTTTTAACAGGTTTGTTGCCCCATTAAAAACATTCCATTCAAACCCTTCCACATCGCATTTAATAAATGATGGTGTAAACTTATAATGTTTGTAAAGGCTGTCAAGAGTAATGCATTCAACTTCAAATGATTTGAGGTTATTGTCTGCATTGGTTACTATTCTTGCTTCATAATAATTATCGCCTACTTTTTCATATCTTGGTATTTCCATAATGACGCTACCTGATTTATCTGAAACGGCAATATTAATAGGGATTACATTATTAAGCCTGAGTTGTTTTATATTATTCGTTAATATCTGATAGGTAAGGGGAACAGGTTCAATAGCATATACTCTTCCCGTATTACCGGTGATTTTTGACAAAAACATGGTATAGATGCCAATATTGGCGCCAATATCAACAACATCATCTCCTGCATGGACTATATTTTTTAGCATTCCAACGTCCTCTTCATCATTTTCAGAAAACCTTCTTAATTTTCTGAGGTAGTGCCATTTCCTTAAAGGGATAATAATGCTTTCCGGTA
>CAZBCB010000304.1:0-4343 GCA_964489905.1 uncultured Bacteroidales bacterium | reverse complement strand
AGAAAAAAACTGTAAAGAAAATTATGCAAGTCTCGAAATGAAATATAACCAGATCAACAAAGATTATGACGATCTGCGTGAAGCTCAACAGGCTTTGCTTAAGGGCAGCGAACAGGAAATCAGGAAGCTAATGTCTGAACTGCAGCTTTCACAGGAAGACCTGCAGCAAAAAGAATCAGATTTAAAAAAGTTGTCACAAACACTGGATGAAAAAAAGAAAAATCTTGAAAAAACAGAAGCCGAACTTGAACAAAGAAATGCCCGTCTGTCGGAGCTTGAAAAAATACTTAAAGAACAGGAAAAAACAGTAATTAACTTAAAAAAAGCGGTATCAGATGCTTTAACCGGTTTCGAAAATGAAGGGCTAACGGTAACTCAGAAAAACGGTAAGGTTTATGTTTCTCTGGAAGAGAAACTGCTCTTTCCCAGCGGCAGTACATCTGTTGATCCTAAAGGTGCCGCGGCGCTTAAAAAACTGGCTGGTGTCCTCGAAAAAAATCCTGATATCAACATCATGATCGAAGGCCATACCGACGATGTACCTGTTAAACCCGGATCAAGTTTTAAGGACAACTGGGACCTGAGCGTACTGCGGGCAACTTCGGTAGTAAGAATCCTTTTACAGGATTCTTCCATTGACCCTAAACGACTTACAGCTAGCGGACACGGAGAGTTTTTCCCCCTTGATCCGGCTAAAACACCAGAAGCAAGGCAAAAAAACCGGCGAACCGAAATTATCTTATCACCAAAGCTTGAAGTTTTATATAAACTGATAGAATAGAAAGTATATGAAGATTAAAAATAAAAACCTTTTTCCTTTTATTATCATTGTTTGTGCTGGTTTCTTCTGTAAACAGCACCCGATAACTGTTTATATGATAGGCGATTCAACAATGGCCAATAAGCCTGTTGAAGACAATCCCGAAAGAGGCTGGGGCATGATGCTTCACGAATTTTTTGATAGTCTGGTTATTATTGATAATCATGCCGTAAATGGTCGCAGTACTCGTTCGTTCCTTTACGAAAACAGGTGGCAGCCTATTGTTGACAAACTTAATAAAGGAGATTATGTAATAATCCAGTTTGGACACAATGATGAAAGCAAAGAAAAGAAAGAACGGTACACAACGCCTGATGAATACCGCAAAAATCTTGTACGCTTTGTTAATGATACAAGAACTGCCAAAGCACATCCTGTTTTATGCACTCCCATAATGCGGCGCCGCTTTGATGAAAACGGACAGTTTTATGACACCCATGGTGTTTATCCTGATATTGTCAGGGCAGTGGCTGATTCACTTAAAGTTCCCCTTGTTGATATGCACCATAAAAGCGAACAATTAATAAAATCAATGGGCGCTGAGGGTTCAAAAAAACTGTTTTTATTTATTAAACCGGGAGAATATGCATCACTGCCCGAAGGCAAAGAAGATAACACACACTTCTCGGAGTATGGCGCACGTGAAATGGCGCGATTGTTCGTGGATGGAATAAAAGAGCTCCGGCTTCCTCTGGCAAAAAGGCTGAGAAAGACTTATTAATAAACCAAGATTAGTCAATAGACACACCGTAAATATTTAAACCCGAATTAATCAACAGGAGGCATAGAAATGTCGTACTATTGATTATCTGAGGGTAAATCTCCCAATTAATCGGGATAGAATTTTTAATTCGTATCGATTACGCATTTCTAATGCGTAATTTGAGTTAGGCGTATTGTTTCTTTTAACGAATCTAATACAAAATAATTCAGAAAAAAATCAAAAAAAGATTGGTAAAATAATCAGAATATCAAACTACAAAAGAATTTTTCGCAAGTTATTTAATTAAAAACAATTATAAATTGAAAAAATCTCAAATTTTCTGTCACACTGTCATGATATCTTTTTCTTTAGCAGCAATGATGACATCAACTTTTTTAGTGTAGTTATCCGTCATCTCCTGGACTTTGTGTTCGGCATCCTTAGCTATATCTTCGGCAAGACCATTTTTCTGGAGCTTTTTAAAATCCTCTAGCGCTTCTCTTCTGGCATTCCTTACACTTACTTTTGTGTTCTCTGCCATGGTCTTTATCTGTTTAACAAGGTTTTTTCTTCTTTCTTCTGTGAGAGGTGGTATATTAAGTCGTATAATTTCACCGTTATTTATTGGTGTAAGGCCGATATTTGCTGCCAGAATAGCTTTTTCAATGGGTTCAAACATGGTTTTATCCCAGGGCTGTATGACAATGGTTTTCGGATCAGGTGTACCTATATTTGAAACCTGACTGAGCGGCATGACTGACCCGTAATATTCAACAGTAATGCCATCAAGAATGTTAGGTGTTGCTTTGCCTGCCCTTATTCTTAATAATTCATCTTCCAGATGTTTAAGGGCTTTTTCCATTTTTTCTTTTGCCAGATCGATATGGAATTTTACATCTTCTTCCATAATTCAATGTGTTTAAGGTTATGGTCAAACAAATATAGAAAAATGCATTTACAAAGCAAAGCACTTTAATTCTTTATATAAAATACATTTGGCTCGTTACCAGGCATAAATATAGTTGAATCATGCATATTCACTTCATTTCCGTGCACAGCATTATAATAAAGATAATAAAAAGCAGGATTGGTATGTTCAAATGAATGATAGCCAAAATAGTATGAATGTTCTCGTCCTGCTACATTCGTAAAATCAACATAAACAGCACTATCTACCAATGGCTTCATCGCAATATTGCCCAGCATTTTGCCTGAGGTAAGCAAATTGGCACCTCTCAGTACCCAGTCATTTTTGTTTAACATAATAAACAATCTGTTCTGAAATTTTAACTGTGATAATACTTCACCATGCTCTTTTGTCCTTATGGCAGGTGCATTCATAATTATGTTGTCGATAAAAGGTTCCTGCAGGTATTGGGCATCTCCGCAAACTACAAGATAACTGATAAAATAGTTGCCCAAACTATGAGCCAAAACACTGAAATGTTGGTTATCATGCATATAGTGTCTCTTGTATTCCCTTATTTGCAAGAGCATATTATAAAAATTATCTGTGCACCGGCGCACCCGCGCGAGTGAAAGGTTAAAATCGCTGTTTTTTGAAGGCCAGTCGAATAAAATCAGTGAAACATCATAACGTGCCTGAACCTGGTAGGCACGGTTGAGTGCCATAGGCAGCGTTTTCCCATGCCCTTCGATAAATAAAAGAAAGTCCCGGCCATTATCAATAGCCTGCATTCCTTCGGTAAAAGAATTTACAAATGAAAAATACCATTGCCGGCCATCACATGCAGCTATAATATAGGATACTTTGCGAAAAGCGGCAATATCATTGGGAAAAATCTGATTATCTTCTGCATTGGGAACATAAGGTCTGTTTGTAATAATGAAAATTTTTTTACATCCTTCCGGAAAATTTTCATGAGTGATAATAATATTATTCCATTCGGGCGTGGTTTCACAAAAACCTGATGGATTATTCTGACCGGTAGTAAAATACGGTATAATCCATAATATAATTAAAATATAGCTCTTCATAAATAACTATATTAAATCATATTTTAACAATTGTACCTACTTTTTCTCCCTGAATCAGTTTGAGCAGGTTGCCCTTCACATTTATGTCAAATACAATTACCGGAAGATTATTTTCCTTGCAAAGGGTAAAAGCTGTAAGATCCATAATTTTCAGCCCACGTTGATAAGCCTCCTGAAAAGTCAGTTCTTCAAATTTAACTGCAGAAGGGTCTTTTTCGGGATCAGCGGTGTAAATACCATCAACACGGGTACCTTTTAACAATACCTCAGCATTCATTTCAACTCCTCGTAAAGCTGCAGCTGTGTCAGTAGTAAAAAAAGGATTTCCGGTTCCGAAAGTGAAGATAACCGTAAAGCCCTGTGCCAATAACTGATGAGCAAGGGTCCGGGTATACCGTTCCGCTACAGGCAACATCTCAATAGCTGTTAAAACTCTTGCTTTTCCACCAATGTTTCTGATGAATGTCTGAAGTGCCAGACCATTGATTACTGTGGCAAGCATTCCCATATAATCGCCCGAAATACGGTCGAAACCGGTATCAACACCTTTCAATCCTCTGAAAATATTACCTCCGCCAATGACAATACCTACCTGTACGCCCATGTCCTGTATTTCCTTTATCTGTAGAGCATATTCATTAAGAATTTTTTCATCAAAACCATAACTTTTTTCACCCATAAGTGCCTCGCCGCTTAGTTTCAGAAGCACCCTGTTATATTTAAGTGCCATAATTTTATGTATTGATTTCTTTTATAAAACTATAACAAATCATTTAAACAACATGTAAATAAATTAAAATATGTATTAAACCACTTTCAAAT
>CAZBCB010000303.1:0-4363 GCA_964489905.1 uncultured Bacteroidales bacterium | reverse complement strand
TCCAGACTGGTCTTGCGCAGGAACCGCCCGCTTCGGGTGATGTAGCTGCCCGCGGCCGTATCCACAAGCAGCGCGTTGACCAGACTTTCCCAGCCTGAGAGTTCCTGGATTTCGTCAAAAAAGAGATAGAGCCGCCCCGGACCGCAGACTTTTAGCTGTTCATGGACCGCTTCGAGGACCGAGGCGGTGTTGCGGATACGACTATCGGCGGCGGATTCAAAATTCAGGGCGAGGATGCGCTCCGGTCCGACACCCTGGCGGAGAAGCTCAGCCTGAACCAGCTGCAAAAGCACGGATTTCCCGCAGCGGCGGATCCCGGTAAACACCTTGACCACCGGGGTATTCATGAAGGGGCGTACCTTTTTCAGATACAGTTCGCGGGGAATCATGGTTTAATCATACTTCAGGTATAGCGAAAATACAAGGCCGATAAGCATTATTTTTTCGATATGGAGAAAATTATTCGGGTATGCCAGATATACTGATTTCGTTATATATCTATTCCTT
The DNA here is from genome assembly GCA_964489905.1 of uncultured Bacteroidales bacterium. Classification (GTDB taxonomy): domain Bacteria; phylum Bacteroidota; class Bacteroidia; order Bacteroidales; family UBA10428; genus UBA5072. The sequence continues at coordinate 3,856 of CAZBCB010000303.1, read as the reverse complement.
TACTCTTCTTTTTCTCTTGAAAAGTCAGATATCACTCTCTCCGCTTCACGATCATATGAAAATGCTATCCTTTTAAGGCATGTTGCAAAGCGAATAAATCCCAGTTGTTCAATTTCATCTGCTTTTTGTCTCCATGAACGAGCGAGTTCTCTTTCTGGTGCTCCTGACGGATCTACATTATAGGCACCACGGGAACTAAAAACTGCTATTGAATATCCATCACGGATACTTTCATTTTCTTCTGCATCAAGTAACTCCGCCACAGACTTATGAATCCAAAGTCTGCTGGGGTCTGGAGGGGTATAAAAAAGCACTTGACCCAGATGAGTCATTGCAATTTTATAATATCCAGACGCAATTGATTTTGTTTTAACTTCATCATACCAGTTTTTTAACATCTCGGCAGAGAACGACCCATTATCCAGCATTCCAGGCGGACGTTTCCATCCGTGTAAAAGTTTCCATGCGTTTAAGGCAATACTTTCGTCTGAATCATTAAGTTCTTTTTTGTTTTCTTGGTTTTTAGATTTATAAACTAATTGAATAACTTCTAGAAATACTTCTGGATTTTGAGATAATTTTTTTCCAAGAATCTTTGGTTGAGCGTTGTTGTAATCTCTCAATAATGGAAGATAAGCCCATTCAATCTTAACCAAATCGTCTTCATTGATTTGAGAATCAGCCTGCAACATTTTGATAATTTCAATAATATTGTGTGCATCCATTGCGCCCACAGGTTCATCAGTAGAAGTGCCGTTGAGAAGCGCTTCAATTGCCTGTTCTTTGAAAAATTCTTTCTTGGAGAAGTAATGAGCAGAAATACAATCAAGGGCTAAACGAGGTCGTCCGTATTGTAATAAGTTCTTAATAGCGGGAAGCAAGCTACTCTGAGTAGGGAAGGGATTAACATTAATATTTTTCCAGTATTCTCTGACATGTTCACCTAATATTTCATCTGCTTTTTGCCAGATTTCTATTTCAAATGGTACATTAAAGAGCAACGAGCACTTATTCTTCGTTGACCAGGTTTCAGTGTGCTGAGCATCAATCCAGTTAATACCTAATAATTGAAAGCGAGACCAAATGTAGCCACTAATAAAATGTTTTTTAAATTGTTCCTGTGTGTCTAAAAAAGCGGGGAGAATTTCATTATCAATATCCTCACATGCAATATGTGCAAATGTATTTCCTACTTTCATTGGATTTTCTACATGCTCTGCAAAGCTAATAACAGAAACAGTTTTGTTAATTTCATAAATTTGTTTTATAGCTTCAATTCTTTGTTTAAAAATTTCTTCCTGTTGTGTTTGCCAGTCTCCATCTTTATCCAGAAAATCATAATCTCTATTGGAAAACAGATGCCGGTATAGATATTCTGGGCTCGATGGGGATATTTTATTAGCGGTCTTTTCCAATAAATCGACCATTGCAGGAGGCAAAGCCCATTTCGCATCTGAAAAACGACGATGCTTTCTAATGAATGTAATCATTGTATCCCAAATTGGTTGTTTTTGATCATCCGGTAGATTGATTACTTCCTCAGATGAAAGATAATCAAGAAATGCACCATATGATGGTTGGGGAATATTATCCAGATTTTCAACAAGAGCGGAAACATACGATATATTTCCTTTTGCCATATCAACGGCAATTGCAGCGTAGGCCCTTACCTGTTCCCAATATTCAGACTCAGGGACTTCTTGTCGCCAATTACCGGGTATAAAATTTCTGAATGAAGGTTTATGACTTCCCATGGAAACCTGATGCTGGTTAGGCAGTAAGCTAATAACTGTTTTCCAAGCAATGTCAGGGAAATTCCTTTGAATGCCTCTCAGCGCAGCAACCCTTTTTTCAACACTTGCTGTAGTTTGAGGCATCCAGGGAAGAAGAATTGTAAATATGGAATTGGATGGCCTATTAGCCCATCTGCCACCCGGATCATGCGTTGCAAGTTCAGCTAATGTAAGAATGGTTCTTGCAAGATGTTCTTCACTCCAGGCCAATGTTTCCAGTGCCCAGTATAGGCCTGTCATATAATTGGCGCCTGTGATTACGCCCTGTCCTTCCTGGTTGAAAAGTTCATCAAATGGGCAGGGAGATTGTTTGAAAGCATTTTCAATTGATGAAAGGAATTCATTTGGTGCAGACTCTGCAAGAATTGGCATAATATCATTCAAACTGGCCCATAATTTCCAGTCAGCATCTTTAAATAGCTCCCTAAGTGTAAGTGTGGCTGTGATCTCCGGCTTGTGCTGTGTGCAGTTTATGAGTTTTGATCCATGAACCCCTAGAAATGCAAGTGTTTCGGATAAACCCTTACGCAGTTCTGATGAATACTTAGGTAGTTTTCCATGAATTGCAGCTGCGAATCTGTCTTCAGGTTTCAAATCAAACATGGGATGGATTTCTGATAATACTTTTAATGCTATTGTCTTAATATAATCAAGATGGAAGTCATAAAAGAATGAAGCGTATTTTAACAGGGCCGTAATTTTGTCTTTAACTTGCCAATGACCATTTTTCAAAGAAAGAATTTCATCGTTGTATTTTTTTATTTCCCGAATATCATTAATCCAGTCTTTAGAATCCACTTGTAACCTCCCCGATGATTTCATTATCACCCTGAGAGTTATCGTCCCAACCTCCTAAAATTGAAGCAATAAACAATGAATTTTCATGATTCTGCTGTATGACATCAATTTTAGGTTTTGTAAATTCTTGTGGTATTTCTGGGAAACTTTTTTCTGATTCAGTTATTGCAGATTGCAAAAGGGTTTCTACATCAGAAATTTGAAACAAAACTGAAAAAATCCATATTGCGATCTGTCGAATTGTGTATAGTTCTGAAGTATCTGGCGAAGAAAGCGAGACGGCATGATACTGATTACTTCTTTGTTCATGATAATAGTTGATATTATCTTTATCCCATCTAATCTGCAGTTTTTCTTTTTTCAAATAATTTTCAAATACCTCGAGTTTTTTGAAAAATGAATTTTTTACATCATCTAGATTCTTTGTTGTATAAATATCCTTTCCTTTTTTGTTTGCATTACAATGCATAAATGTATAAATCGAGACTTCGATAGAATTATCAAAGTTTATATATGCCATACGTTTATCATAATCGGAATTGCTTTTGAAATGAATTTCTCCATGAAAAAGAAGCTGAAAGGGTTTAACTACCCAAGGTTTAAGTTGTTTTAATGAAGGCTCATTCATATTTTTACCCTTACCTCTCCTCTAATCAGTTTTGGGAGTAAGGCGTCGCGGAGTTTTTCAAGCGTGCGTATTTGATTGCAATTTTGAATTATCTTATTGTCAATTGGAGATACTATCAATTCAAACTGTGATATCAAAGAGTGAGGTGGAATGGCAACTTCAATTGATCCGAAATCAGTTTTGCTAATTGAACCAAAAACTGTTCCTGTATCATTGAAATTTCTAATTTCTGACATCAATGATTTTAATTTATAATAAGTATATGTCTTGCCGTTATATTTACATCTAAATGCCGCAACTCCACGGCCAATACAACATTCTTCCTGTGCCATGTTCTGTTCTCCAACAGGAGCTCTAACACTAATTAGGGTATCATATTTTTTTGCAAAACGAATAGGCTTTGTTGTATATACACGAGGAGTTGGAAAACGAAACCCGAAATCTGCATTTCCTTGAAACATCGGTATTCCAAGACCGTCTTCATTATAACTTTCACCAGGTGGTGACGAACCCATTACATAGTCGAATTCATCTGGCATTTTCCCCTCGCTCCACCCCTCCGGCAATCCGTTCTTGCATGGCTCCACAAACCACTGCCGAAACAGCGTCTCGGCCATGGCTTCGAGTGTTTTGTTCT